>NZ_LDUJ01000025.1:0-132917 GCF_001043675.1 Lysinibacillus sp. LK3 | reverse complement strand
GACTTAACCAAAACGTTTGAAATATTCAATGTATCGTTTATCCAGTTTTGAAAGAGCAAATCTTTCTAAAGAGAGAGCTTCTAGACACAGCAGTACGCCGTGTATGGAAGGTCGACCATAGTCTAGTGATGATGGCAAAGAGGTCACACCCGTTCCCATACCGAACACGGAAGTTAAGCTCTTTAGCGCCGATGGTAGTTGGGGGCTTCCCCCTGTGAGAGTAGGACGTCGCTAGGCAATTAAAAAGTCATGGATGTATTCCATGGCTTTTTTTATTTTGTGAACTATTCATAAAATGCTATAATATATTTAATATTTACAAGTGGATTTAAAGGAAATTTCTTTCGCCTAGATACATTCTGGATTTAATAATGGAGGAATCAAAATGAGGCAGAACATTTTTTCTGCGATTTCGATCTCAAGTCTACTACTTATATTCTTTATGTTTGGCTATGATTCAACCAAATGGTATGGAAACTTTTTTACATTTCTCTATCGTGTAAATATGTTTATGCCGTTTATTTTAGGTGGTTTAGGCATCACCAGTGCCCTATTTGGCATCAAAGGATATCGTATGGTTCTTGTTGTCCTTCATTTGTTCCTACTGCTATTATTTTTTTGTATCTATTTAAAGGCATTTTATGTTCCATGAGCATTCATCAAAACTGCGGAGAGGAATTCTGCAGTTTTTTCTATTTATTTAAGTTCTTACATACTTCTGTAAGCAACAAAAGGTATAATGAATTACAAATTGGTTGTGAATGAATATGTACAATGGAAAGGAAGAAAAAGTTGGGAAAAAAGCAAATTTGGTATGAGGTACAGGAAAACGAGTCAATCGAGGATTGCTTGGCAAGAATGCGGAAAGATGGCTTTATGGTCATAGGACGAAAAGAAGAGCCACTTTTTCATATCGTAGATGGTGAGCCAGCTTATTTGCGCCAAAAAATTCAGTTTAAAGGTATACCTGCTCAAGATATCGAATGATTTTGACTAAAAACCGAACATTTTTTTTCACCTAATAAAAAATGTTCGCATTTTTGGATTGACGATAAGACAATCCCTTGTTAAAATGTGAGAAGGAAAAACAAATAGATCCCACATATATGCTAGAGGATTGGCTCTAGTGTCTCTACCCGGCACCGTAAATGCTGGACTATGCGGGAAAGCACTTTTGGCGTATGGTGAGAAGGTCTTTGTACAGCTATGTACATGGAGACGATCTTGTCCGAATAATCCTCAAGTAAACTGCTTTCACGTGTACTGGTAGAGAGTAGTTTATTTGGGGATTTTCTTTGTAATAAGAATTGCAGTAGCTATTCAAAATAGAGGCTAGCACAATAAATAATTGATCATTTTTCTATCGTTTAAAAGGAGCGACAATTTATGAATCCGAAAATCGGTGTCATTATGGGTAGTTCAAGTGACTGGGAAACAATGAAACATGCATGTGATATTTTAGATGAATTACAAGTACCGTACGAAAAGAAAGTTGTATCTGCACATCGTACACCTGATTTAATGTTTGAATATGCAGAGGCAGCTCGCGAGCGAGGAATACAAGTAATTATTGCTGGAGCAGGCGGTGCTGCACATTTACCAGGAATGGTGGCAGCTAAAACAACATTACCTGTCATCGGTGTACCAGTTCAATCCCGCGCACTTAATGGACTTGATTCACTATTATCCATCGTTCAAATGCCTGGTGGCGTACCTGTAGCTACTGTAGCGATTGGCAAAGCAGGAGCGACTAATGCAGGGTTACTTGCAGCTCAAATTTTGTCAACAACAGATGCGGAGCTTGCTAATAAATTAGATGCTAGACGTGAAGCAACAAAGCAGCAAGTATTAGAAAGTACAGGTGACTTAGTGTGACGAAGATTATTTATCCTGGACAAACGATAGGCATTATAGGCGGAGGGCAACTTGGTCGAATGATGGCACTTGCTGCAAAGGAGTCAGGTTTTAAAGTGGCTGTTCTTGAACCAGCAATGGACTCACCTTGTGGGCAGGTTGCAGATATTCGCATTGTAGCTCCATATGATGATGAAGCTGCTTTAGAAGAACTTGCAGAAGTAAGTGATATTATCACATATGAATTTGAAAATATTGATTATGAAGGCTTAAAGCGTTTATCACAAATGGCTTATGTTCCTCAAGGAGCAGAGTTGGTACGTATTACACAAAACCGTATAACAGAGAAAGAAGCTATTGTGAAAGCTGGTTGCCCAGTAGCACCATATATTGTTGCAAAAACTTATGAAGAATTAGTAGCCAATATTGATTCGATTGGTTATCCTTGTATAGTCAAAACAGCAAGAGGTGGTTATGATGGCAAGGGACAGCAGCTTTTAAAATCAACTGAAGATTTGCCTTTAGCGAAAGAATTATTCACGCATTCGCAATGTATTGCAGAAGGATTTGTTCCTTTCGTAAAGGAAGTATCGGTCATTGTTCAAAGAAATGGTCATGGTGAATCGTATTGTCAGCCAGTTGGAGAGAACATTCATGTTCATCATATTCTTCACGAGACAATAGTACCTGCTCGCATAACTGAAAGCACAGCTCAAGCTGCAGAACGAGAAGCTTTGAAAATTGCAGATTATTTACATTTAGTAGGAACGCTAGCGGTAGAAATGTTTGTATTAGAAGATGGTAGTATTGTTATCAATGAATTAGCACCAAGACCTCATAATTCTGGTCACTATTCAATTGAAGCATGTAATGTTTCACAATTCCATCAGCATATTCGTGCTGTTTGTGGATGGCCGTTACGTAAGCCACAACTATGGGCACCATCCATTATGGTCAATGTATTAGGGCAGCATGTCGTGCCACTCAGTAACTCAATTGCTAAATATCCTGAATGGTCCATACATCTTTATGGGAAAGCTGAAGCTAAGGTCAACCGTAAAATGGGCCATGTGACGATTATGACAAAAGACTTAGAAGCTACACTACAACAAATCGAGAGTTCTGGCATTTGGTCAGAATAGAAGGAGATACGCGATGATTGAACGTTACACAAGACCCGAAATGGGCGCAATTTGGACAGAACAAAATAAATACCAAGCTTGGCTAGAGGTTGAAATTTTAGCTTGTGAAGCATGGGCAGAGTTAGGAGATATCCCTAAAGAGGATGTTGCTAAAATTCGCGAAAATGCTTCATTTGATGTGAATCGTATATTAGAAATTGAACAAGAAACTCGTCATGACGTTGTAGCCTTTACTCGTGCTGTTTCTGAAACACTTGGAGAAGAGCGCAAATGGGTACATTATGGTTTAACTTCTACGGACGTAGTAGATACAGCACTTTCTTATTTAATCAAACAAGCAAATGATATTTTACGAAAAGATATAGTAAATTTCATTGATATTATTGCTACTAAGGCAAAAGAACATAAACATACAGTTATGATGGGACGCACACATGGTGTTCATGCTGAACCAACAACTTTCGGTTTGAAACTTGGTTTATGGTATGAGGAAATGAAGCGTAACCTTGAACGTTTTGAAGCAGCTGCCAAAGTAATTGAAACAGGAAAAATGTCTGGAGCTGTTGGAACATATGCCAATATCGATCCTCGTGTTGAGCAATATGTTTGCGATAAATTAGGACTTGCAGCATCACCGATCTCCACACAAACTTTACAGCGTGATCGCCATGCTCAGTATTTAGGTGCATTAGCTTTAATCGCTACTTCAATTGAAAAATTCGCAACAGAAATTCGTGGACTACAGAAATCTGAAACACGTGAAGTGGAGGAAGCTTTTGCAAAAGGACAAAAAGGATCATCTGCAATGCCACATAAGCGTAATCCAATCGGTTCTGAAAACATGGTTGGTATGTCTCGTTTAATGCGAGGTTATATGGTGACTGCTTATGAAAATGTAGCTTTATGGCATGAGCGTGATATTTCACATTCATCTGCAGAGCGTGTTATTTTACCGGATGCAACAATTACTCTTAACTATATGCTAAATCGCTTCGGTAATATTGTGAAAAACTTAACAGTATTCCCTGAGAACATGAAACGTAATATGGATCGTACATTTGGTCTTATTTATTCTCAACGCATCTTACTAGCATTGATTGATAAAGGACTAGTACGTGAAGAAGCTTATGATACAGTACAACCTTTAGCAATGCAGGCTTGGGACGAGCAAGTTCAGTTCCGTACATTAGTCGATGCAAGTGAAAAAATCACATCTTATTTAACAAAAGAAGAGTTGGATGATTGTTTTGATTACAACTACCACTTACAGCATGTTGATATGATTTTTGAACGACTAGGACTTAACTAATATTTATTTAGCCATCTAATAATAAATGTTAGAGCCACCAGTAAAAGTTTCAGAGTTGAATCGTAGAGATACGGTTCAATTCTGAACATTATTACAAGCGTATCTCATAATATCAGGGGGAAAACGAAATGACTAAAGGTCAACTTTTGTATGAAGGTAAAGCAAAAAAATTGTTCACAACAGAGGAGCCAAATGTGCTACTTGTTGAGTACAAGGATAGTGCAACAGCATTCAATGGTGAAAAGAAAGAGGAAATTGAAGGTAAGGGCATTTTAAATAATCGCATTACTTCATTAATTTTCGAAAAATTACAAGCTAACGGAATTGCGTCACATTTCGTAAAACGATTATCCGATACACAACAACTTGTAAAAAAAGTAGAAATTATTCCGATTGAGGTAGTTGTTCGTAATATTGCTGCTGGAAGTTTAGCAAAGCGTCTAGGTCTTGAAGAAGGGACACCTTTAAAACGACCAATCGTTGAATTTTATTATAAAGACGATGATTTAGGCGACCCACTTATTACGACAGAACATATTGATGTTCTTGAACTTGCCACACCAACTGAAGTAACAGCTATTTATGATGGTGCATTAGCCGTTAACAAAGTGCTACAGCCGATCTTTGCAGATGTCAATGTGACATTGATTGATTTTAAATTAGAGTTCGGCCGTGATATGGATGGTCATGTATTATTGGCAGATGAAATTTCACCAGATACATGCCGACTTTGGGATGCAACAACGAAGCAAAAGTTAGACAAAGATGTTTTTCGTCGTGACCTTGGTAATTTAACTGAAGTTTATACTATTATACTTTCTAGACTCGGAGGCAAATAACAATGAAAAAAGTAAAAATCTATGTAACATTACGTGAGAGTATTCTTGATCCTCAAGGCTCTGCAGTACAAGGTTCTTTAGCTAAGATGGGCTACGGTGAAGTAGAAGATTTACGTATCGGTAAATATCTTGAACTATCAATTAAAGATTCAGAACGTGACATTGATACTCTAGTAAAAGAAATGTGTGAAAAGGTTTTAACGAACGTTGTAATTGAAGACTACCGTTACGAAGTCGAGGAGGCTATTTAATCATGAAATTCGCAGTACTCGTATTCCCTGGGTCAAACTGTGACATCGATATGTATCATGCGATTAAAGACGAGCTAGGTGAAGAAGTAGAATATGTATGGCATACAGCAACAGATCTAAGTGGTTTTGATGGTGTATTAGTACCTGGAGGATTCTCCTATGGGGATTATCTTCGTTGTGGTGCAATGGCTAATCAATCTAACATTATGACAGAAGTTAAGAAGGCAGCAGATGCTGGTAAACCTGTATTAGGTGTATGTAATGGCTTCCAAATCCTAACGGAAGCAGGTTTATTGCCAGGAGCTTTATTGCGCAATAAAAACTTAAAATTTATGTGCCGTACAGTGCAGCTTAAAGTTGAAAACAACAATACATTATTCACAAATCAATATGAGCAAGGTCAAATCATCAATATTCCAATCGCACATGGTGAAGGTAACTACTACTGTGACGAGGAAACTTTACAATCACTAAAAGATAATAATCAAATCGTATTCACATACTCAGGTGACAATCCAAACGGTTCTTTAGAAGATATCGCAGGGATTATAAACGAGCGCGGCAATGTATTAGGGATGATGCCACACCCAGAGCGAGCTGTTGATGCACTGGTGGGCGGCGCAGACGGTCTAGCAGTATTTAAATCAATCGTGAAGCAGTGGAGGGAAAATCATGTCAACAACTAAGTTTGAGCCAACAGCACAGCAGATTAAAGATGAGAAGCTATACGCTGGAATGGGGATGTCAGACGAAGAATTTGCAATGGTAGAAGGTATTTTAGGACGTCTACCTAACTGGACAGAGACAGGTCTTTTCTCAGTAATGTGGTCTGAACACTGCTCGTACAAAAATTCAAAGCCAGTACTACGTAAATTCCCTACTAAAGGGCCACAGGTATTACAAGGACCAGGTGAAGGTGCAGGTATTGTTGATATTGGTGACGAACAAGCAGTAGTGTTTAAAATGGAATCGCATAACCATCCATCTGCAATAGAACCTTATCAAGGGGCTGCAACGGGTGTCGGTGGTATTATCCGTGACGTTTTCTCAATGGGTGCACGTCCAATCGCTATGTTAAACTCATTACGCTTTGGTGAATTAAAGTCAGCACGTGGTAAATATCTATTTGAAGAAGTAGTAGCGGGAATCGCAGGATATGGTAACTGTATCGGAATCCCAACAGTAGGTGGCGAAATTCAATTTGATCCTTGCTATGAAGGTAATCCTCTAGTGAATGCTATGTGTGTCGGTTTAATTGATCATAAAGATATTCAACGAGGCATTGCTGCTGGTGTAGGTAATACAGTGATGTATGTTGGAGCAAAAACAGGCCGTGATGGTATTCATGGTGCAACATTCGCCTCTGAGGAATTAACTGAGGAATCAGAAAACCAACGTCCAGCGGTACAAGTTGGAGATCCATTTATGGAGAAGCTTTTACTTGAAGCTTGTTTAGAGGTTGTAAAATCGGATGCTCTAGTTGGTATTCAAGATATGGGTGCAGCTGGTCTTACTTCTTCTTCAGCAGAAATGGCTTCAAAGGCTGGTTCTGGTGTAGAAATGAACTTAGACTTAGTGCCTCAGCGTGAAACAGGAATGTCAGCGTATGAAATGATGTTGTCTGAGTCTCAAGAACGTATGCTTTTAGTTGTGAAAAAAGGTCGCGAAGATGAAATTAAAGCGATTTTCGATAAATACGATTTAGATGCAGTAGCGATTGGTCGCGTTACAGATGATAAAATGCTTCGTCTGCTACACAAAGGACAAGTAGTTGCAGAGGTACCTGCAGACGCATTAGCAGAAGATGCACCTGTTTATCATAAACCATCTGCAGAACCTGCATACTATGCTCAGTTCCAAGCAATCGAAAACACTGAACCTGCTGTGACTGATTACAAAGAAACACTCATTGCTTTATTAAAAGCACCGACAATTGCTTCTAAAGAATGGGTATACGATCAATATGATTACCAGGTACGTACATCAACAGTTGTTAAACCAGGCTCTGACGCTGCTGTTATTCGAGTACGTGGCACAAATAAAGGGTTGGCAATGACAACAGACTGTAACTCACGTTATATCTATTTAGATCCAGAAGTGGGTGGTGCTATCGCAGTAGCCGAAGCAGCTCGTAATATCGTGGCAACTGGTGGCACGCCACTTGCGATTACAGACTGCTTAAACTTCGGTAATCCAGAGAAACCAGAAATCTTCTGGCAAATTGAAAAATCTGCAGATGGTATTTCGGCAGCTTGTACGGCATTAAATGCTCCAGTAATCGGAGGTAACGTTTCTCTTTATAATGAGCGTTCAGGCGAAGCGGTGTATCCAACGCCAACAATTGGTATGGTTGGTCTTATTGAAGACTTAGCACATGTAACGACACAGGATGTAAAGGCAGCAGGAGATCTTGTCTTTGTTATTGGTGAGACAAAAACAGAATTTGGCGGTTCAGAGCTTCAAAAACTTTTAAATAATGGTGTTATTTCAGGGAAAGCGCCAGCTATTGATTTAGAGGTTGAAGCGACACGTCAGCAAGCTTTATTAAAGGCGATTAAAGCAGGCCTTGTTCAATCTGCGCATGATGTAGCAGAGGGAGGTCTAGCTGTGGCGATTGCTGAAACAACATTTGGCGCTAACGGTCTTGGTGTGGATGTAACATTAACAGGCTCTGCAACAACTGCGCTATTCAGTGAGAGTCAATCTCGTTTTGTTGTTACAGTTAAAGAAGAAAACGCTGCAGCATTTGTAGAAATCATGAAAGATGCTCAAAAAATTGGTGTCGTAACAAACGATGCACTTGTGAAAATCAACGGGGACAAAGGTGTGCTTGTAGAAGGTACAGTGGAGGAATTCCGTTCTAATTGGAAAGGAGCAATCCCATGCTTGCTGAACTCAGAGGCTTAAACGAAGAATGTGGGGTGTTTGGTATTTGGGGTAACCCAAGTCCAGCGCACCTTAGCTATTACGGGCTTCATGCTCTTCAACACCGTGGACAAGAAGGCGCTGGAATTGTCGTTTCAGACGGACAGCATCTTCGCGCGGTGAAAGGCGAAGGACTAGTTAATGATGTTTTCAACGAAGATAAATTAAAAGCAGTGAACGGCAAAGCAGCTATTGCGCATGTTCGTTATACGACTGCTGGTGGTGGCGGTATTGAAAATGTACAGCCATTATTATTCCACTCCTCAACTGGTAGCCTTTCAATTGCCCATAACGGTAACTTAGTCAATGCGACACATTTAAAGCAATATCTAGAGCGACAAGGTAGCATTTTCCACTCTAGCTCTGATACAGAAGTGTTGGCGCATCTTATTAAGAAAAGTTCACATTCACCATTCCGTGCGAAGGTGAAAAATGCCCTATCTCTTTTAAAGGGTGCCTATTCTTTCTTAATTATGACAAAGGATGAAATGCTTGTTGCACGTGATCCACATGGTTTACGTCCATTATCTCTTGGAAAGCTAGGAGATGGATGGGTGGTAGCTTCTGAAACTTGTGCATTCGATTTAATTGGTGCAGAATTCGTTCGTTCGGTAGAACCAGGTGAATTAATCATTATTAATGATGAGGGCGTAAAATCAGATCGTTTTGCTGATATGGATAAACGTTCGATGTGTGCGATGGAATATGTTTATTTAGCACGTCCTGATTCGGATATTGATGGTATTAACGTTCATATGGCACGAAAACGTATGGGTAAACAGCTTGCTCGTGAGTGTGCGCATATTGAAGCAGATGTTGTAACAGGTGTTCCTGATTCAAGTATTTCCGCAGCGATTGGTTTTGCAGAAGAAAGTGGAATCCCTTATGAATTAGGTCTTATTAAAAACCGTTATGTTGGTCGTACGTTTATTCAGCCGACACAGGAGCTACGTGAACGTGGTGTGAAAATGAAACTTTCACCTGTTGTTCAAGTCGTAAAAGGAAAAAAAGTAGTAATGGTTGATGATTCTATCGTTCGTGGTACAACATCTCGTCGCATTGTCAAAATGCTAAAAGATGCTGGCGCAGCGGAAGTTCATGTTGTGATTTCATCACCGCCGATGACAAACCCTTGTTATTATGGCATTGATACATCAACGCATGAAGAACTAATTGCTTCTAGTCATAATGTAGATGAAATTCGTGAAGCAATTGGTGCAGATTCTCTGACATTCCTTTCTGTTGAGGGGATGGTAGAAACAATTGCACGACCATACGAAGATGAAAACCGAGGACTTTGTCTTGCATGCTTTACAGGCAAATATCCAACAGAGATTTTCCCGGATACGATTTTGCCACATGAAAAAGAATTATTACGTTAAGAACAACATCGCAACAAATTAGTGTCTTACAGTCATTTCTATCTAGGAAACTTAGGCGACTTGGATGATAAGGAGGAACTCTGCGTGTCAAAGGCATATGAACAAGCAGGTGTAAATATTGAAGCGGGCTATGAAGCCGTAAAACGAATGAAGTCTCATGTTGAACGTACGAACCGTCTAGGTGTAATGGGGACATTTGGTGGTTTTGGTGGCATGTTTGACTTGTCAGAACTGAATCTTAAAGAACCTGTTCTTATTTCGGGGACAGATGGTGTTGGAACAAAGCTAAAGCTAGCCTTCATGGTAGACAAGCACGATACAATCGGTGTGGACTGTGTAGCAATGTGTGTAAATGATATTGTTGCTCAAGGAGCAGAACCGCTGTACTTTTTAGATTACGTAGCTCTTGGAAAAGCAGAGCCTGCAAAAATCGAACAAATTGTCAAAGGTGTTGCAGATGGCTGTGTGCAATCAGGTGCGGCTCTAATAGGTGGAGAAACTGCGGAAATGCCTGGTCTTTATGAAGAAGATGAATATGATCTAGCTGGCTTTGCAGTAGGCGCGTGTGAAAAGTCTGCCATCGTGACAGGTGAAGAAATCGTAGAAGGCGATGTACTTATTGGAATTGCATCAAGTGGTGTACATTCAAACGGTTATTCTTTAGTGCGTAAAATTGTCTTTGCAGATCATCAATATGCTGTGGATGCTATTGTAGAAGGCTATGAAGATCTAGGCCCAATCGGTGAGGCGCTTCTAGTGCCAACAAAGCTATATGCTAAACCTGTGCTAGCAGCTTTAAAGGCAGCAGATGTACATGGCTGTGCACATGTTACAGGTGGCGGTTTCTATGAAAATCTACCACGCATGATGCCAGAGGGACTAGCAACGGAAATCGACTTAGGTTCTTGGCCTGTATTACGTATCTTTGAATTCCTAAAAGAGAAAGGTCAGCTAGAAGATAAAGATTTATATAATGTGTTTAACATGGGTATTGGCTTTGTAATAGCTGTGCCAGAAACTGAAGCTGATAAAGTAATCGCTGCAGTTGAAGCAAATGGTGAAAAGGCTTATACAATCGGACGTGTTATTAAAGGTGACGGAGTAGTATTTAATGGCTCACATGATGGGAGTTTAGTGTAATGACTGCACCAACAAAAATAGCCGTGTTCGCGTCAGGTAGCGGTAGCAATTTTCAAGCCATTCAAGAGGCCATTGAACGTGGTGAACTCCATGCAAAGGTCGCACTAGTGGTCACAGATAAGCCTGGAGCATTTGTAGTAACACGTGCTGAAAACTTTGGGATTCCAGTGTTAGCATTGAATCCAAAAGAGTTTGTCTCAAAGTCAGCATATGAGACAGCTATTATCGAAGCTTTACATGAGTGCGATGTGAAATGGATTGTGCTTGCTGGGTATATGCGTTTAATCAGTGACGTATTATTAGCAGCCTTTCCACAGCGAATTGTTAATATTCACCCGTCCCTATTGCCTGCCTTTCCTGGAAAGGACGCTATTGGACAAGCCATTAATCATGGTGTGAAAATAACAGGTGTAACAGTGCATTTTGTTGATGAAGGAATGGATACTGGACCAATTATCGCTCAGGCAGCGGTACCTGTCATTGAAGGAAATCGCGAGGCAACAGAAGCTGAAATTCATAAACAAGAGCATTTATTATATACAAAGGCATTACAGCAATTATTACAGTAACTGAAGAGGGAGTTAGGTCGAGAATCCTACTCAACAAGTAAGACCTAACTCTATTAATCTATTGAAGCAAGTCAGTTCGTGGACAGCACGATAAAAATTAGGAGGATATTGTTGTGACAAAACGTGCATTAATCAGTGTTTCCAATAAAGATGGTATTTTAGAATTTGCAAAGGAATTAGTAGCATTAGGTTATGAAATTTTATCAACTGGCGGTACAAAAAAAATGTTACAGGATAATGCGGTAGCTGTAACAGCAGTAGATGAAGTAACGAAGTTTCCTGAAATTTTAGATGGTCGTGTGAAAACTTTAAATCCAATGATTCACGGTGGTCTATTAGGAAAGTTTGATGATGTCTCTCATCAAGCACAGATGAATGAGCATGGAATTGAACCAATTGAAATTGTTTGTGTGAATCTCTATCCGTTTGTTGAAACAATTTCAAAGCCTAATGTAACTTGGGATGATGCAATTGAAAACATTGATATCGGTGGTCCAACAATGTTACGTTCTGCTGCAAAAAACCATCAATATGTAACAGTAATCGTGGACAGCAATGACTATGCAACAGTATTAGAGGAACTTAAAGCAGACGGTGCCACAACAATTGAAACACGTCGTAAACTAGCTGCGAAAGTTTTCCGTCACACAGCCGCATATGATTCTTATATTTCGAACTACCTGACTGAAGAAGAGTTCCCAGAGAGCTTAACGATGACATATGAATTAAAGCAAAATTTACGCTATGGCGAAAACCCTCACCAAAAAGCGGCCTTCTACCAAAAGCGTCTTGGCTCTGACTTTTCATTAGCTTATGCTACACAATTACATGGTAAAGAGTTATCCTACAATAATATTCAAGATGGTAATGCAGCATTGCAAATTGTAAAAGAATTTGAAATGCCAGCTGCTGCAGCGGTGAAACATATGAATCCATGTGGTGTTGGCACTGGTGTCACGTTAGAGGCAGCATTCGATAAAGCATATGAAGCAGATCCAACATCTATTTTTGGCGGTATTATCGCATTAAATATGGAAGTGGATGCAGCAACTGCTGAGAAGCTAAGTCATATTTTCCTAGAGATTATTATTGCACCTGCTTTCTCACAAGAAGCATTAGATATTTTAACGAAAAAGAAAAATATCCGCTTACTAACAATTCCTTTCGAGCAAGCGAAACAAGATTCATTCAATGTAGTATCAGTTGAGGGTGGCCTTCTTGTACAGGAGCCAGATCGTTATGGCTTTGGCAATGCGGATATTAAAGTGGTGACAGATCGTGAACCAACAGAGCAAGAATGGGAAGCATTGCAACTTGGTTGGTCTGTTGTCAAACATGTGAAATCCAATGCGATTGTTGTAACAGATTCTCAAATGACACTTGGGGTTGGTGCAGGGCAAATGAATCGTGTAGGTGCAGCTAAAATTGCCTTTGAACAAGCTGGAGAAAAAGCGAAAGGTGCTGCATTAGCATCAGATGCATTTTTCCCAATGAGCGATACTGTGGAGGCGGCAGCCGCTGCAGGGATTACAGCAATTATTCAACCAGGTGGTTCCATTAAAGATCAAGATTCCATTGATAAAGCAAATGAATACGGCATTGCGATGGTATTCACAGGCGTACGTCATTTTAAACATTAATTGTAGAATTATATAGAAATCTAAACAGACCGAGATGTTGGTTCATCTCGGTTTTACTTACAAAGAGGAGGATTCTCTAAAATGAATGTATTAGTAATCGGAAGCGGTGGCCGTGAGCACGCAATAGCTAAACAATTTAGCATCTCTCCATCAGTGAACAACGTATTCGTAGCGCCAGGAAATGATGGGATGCGAGGCGAAGTAGAAGTTGTTGCTATTGATACAATGGATTTCGCAGGTCTCGCTCAATTTGCCAAGGAAAATGATATTGCATTAACATTTGTTGGCCCAGAACAGCCGCTTGCTGAAGGCATTGTCGATTTCTTTACAGCTAGAGGTTTACGTATTTTTGGTCCTACAAAAGTTGCTGCTCAAATAGAAAGCAGTAAATCCTATGCGAAAGAAATTATGAATAAATACAATATTCCTACAGCAGCACATGAAACATTTACTGAAGCAGAAAAAGCAATAGTCTATATTAAAGAACAAGGTGCGCCTATTGTCATTAAGGCTGATGGTTTAGCGGCTGGTAAGGGTGTCGTTGTGGCAATGACAGAGGAAGAAGCGATTGAAGCTGTAGAGGATATGATTGGAAACCAACGTTTTGGTGAATCCTCTTCACGTGTTGTCGTTGAGGAATTTTTAGACGGTGAAGAATTCTCCTTTATGTCTTTTGTGCACAAAGGACAAATTTATCCGATGGTTATTGCACAAGATCATAAACGAGCTTATGACGGTGATAAAGGACCAAACACAGGAGGTATGGGTGCTTATTCACCAGTACCACAAATCCCACAAGAGGTAATAGATATTGCATTTCAAACTATTGTAGAACCAACTGTTAAAGGGATGGAGGCAGATGGTGCTTCCTTTACAGGTATTTTATACGCAGGGTTAATTTTAACAAAGAAAGGTCCTCAGGTCATAGAGTTTAATGCCCGTTTTGGTGATCCTGAAACTCAAGTTGTATTGCCACGTATGGTTTCAGATTTTGGTGCATTTATGATGGCGTTAATGGATGAACAGCCTTTTGATTTACAATGGTCAGAAGAAGCAATGCTTGGTGTAGTCATTGCAGCAGAGGGTTACCCAGGAGACGTTGAAAAAGGTAAGGTATTACCGAATTTAGAGGCAATTTCGACATCACATGCAGTTTTCCATGCAGGTACAAAATTAGTAGACGGTCAATTCGTTGGTAATGGAGGACGTGTACTGTTAGTTGGTGCAAAAGCAGCTACTTTACAAGAAGCACAGGAAAAGGTTTATGAAGGTATTGCAACGGAAACATGGGATCACTTTTTCTTCCGTAAAGATATTGGCTGGCGTACGTTTAAGTAATTATTATTTTCACTAAATATTTTTTATCGTCTTTTGAAACCTCTTGTTGTTTCAAAACGTAAGAGGTAAGAGCCGTCTCAATAATAGATTGGGACGGCTCCTTTGACTAAGAAGGATTCTGAGCTTTATTCGTTGAAGAATCGCTACTATTTGAGGAATTTTGGGTTGAAGTGCTGGTGTTAGATTGTTTTGAAGCAGTAGCTTGTGAACCTGAAGAATTACCAGCTATAGCAGAGGAAAAATCCTTCATGAGCTTATCGATTTGTTCAGTAGACATAGAATTTTGCCCGCTGAACATACTTTGCATAGAGGTGTTCATGGCATTCTGCATATTGGAGCTTAAAACTGCTTTCGTTGGACAATATTTAAAAAGTCCCTCAGCCATTTTCATGGCACCTAATGCAATCATTAATCGACCTTTTGTACAATTAGGATTTCTAGAAACTTTAGCGATACCAAATGCGGTTAAACTTGTCCCCATGGCAAAACGACAAAATGCATTCTTTTCGCTTAAATTTGCTTGCTGCATCATCATTACTTCCTCCTTTAGTCATTGTGGAAAAAATAAGCGAGGTGCACTTTGCTTTATGAAAGTGCTGTGTTACGATTGAAACAAGATGATTGCATAAAGCATAATTTTTATGAAAATATGCGATTATGCAGTAGTAGTATGTGATTTCAAATTGGATTTACACAATGAAAAATTACGTAATTTAGGAAGGAGCGAATAGCATGGATCCAGTATGGAAAATAACAAAAATACGTCAACAATTAGCAGTAATCGATGGGAAAAAGGCACCAGATATCGTGCTGAAGAATGCACGTTATTTGCATAGTATGTTAAAGCAATTCATAGTAGGGAACATTTGGATTTTGGGAGATCGCATTGTCTATGCTGGTGACAGAATGCCTCCTTTATTAGAAGGAACAGAAGTGGTGGATTGTACAGGAAAAACAATCGTACCTGGCTATATTGAGCCACATGTACACCCATTCCAGCTTTATCATCCACAGTCATTTGCAGATTTTTGTGGTCAGCTTGGGACAACAACTTTTATTTCGGATAATTTAAGCTTTGTTTTAAATTTAGAAAATAAGAAAGCGTTTTCAATTTTAGAGAGTTTGAAAAAGCTACCTTTTTCTTTTTATTGGTGGACTCGCTTTGACTCACAAACTGAATTGGAGCAAGAAGAAGAGGTTTTCTCTAATACTTCTATATTAGAGTGGTTAGAGCGAAGTGATGTCTTACTTGGTGGAGAGTTGACAGGCTGGCCTAAGCTGTTGCATGGCGACGATCAAATGCTTTATCGTATGCAAATGGCTAAGGGACTGGGAAAAAAAATTGAAGGTCATTTCCCTGGAGCTTCAGAAAGAACATTGGCACGAATGAAACTGCTTGGTGCTGATGGTGATCATGAGGCAATGACAGTAGAAGAGGTAGAGCGTCGTATTATGCAGGGCTATGCTGTAACTTTACGTCATTCTTCCATACGACCAGATTTACCACATCTACTAAACGGAATAGTAGAAAAAGAGCTTCCAATCTTTGATCATTTAATGATGACAACAGACGGTTCAACTCCTTCATTCCATGAGGATGGTGTGATGGATAAATGCATTCAAGTAGCTTTAGATGCAGGGGTATCTCCTATTGATGCTTATCAAATGGCTTCCTATAATGTAGCACGTTATTACAACATGTCTAATTTACATGGTTTTATCGCAACAGGGCGTTTTGCTTCACTCAATATTTTACAAGATGAATATCATCCTGTTCCAGAAAGTGTCTTATCAAAGGGTGTCTGGTTGAAGCGTAATGGAGATCGTGTGCATAGAATGGCGACAATTGATTATTCTTCCATCCCAGCTTTAGATTTAGATTTCTCATTAGATTCACAGGATTTCCAGTTTTCTATGCCGTTTGGGATTCAATTAGTTAATGATGTGATTACAAAGCCTTATAATTCTTTAATTACGAAAGAAGGGCAATTGGCAAATCATGATGAGTGCTATTTAATGCTCATTAACCGAAAAGGCAACTGGCATGTAAATACAATGATTAAAGGATTTGCAACAGATGTCCAAGGCTTTGCATCCTCTTATTCAAACACCGGTGACATATTGTTAATTGGAAAAAATAAAGACGATATGATTAAAGCCTTCGAAGAAATGAAGGCAATGAATGGTGGTATTGTTCTCGTCGAAAAAGGAGAAGTTATAGCGGATATACCATTAACAATTGGTGGACTTTTATATGATGGAGATGTATTCACTTTAACAGAGAAAGAAAAGGCTTTAAAACAAGCTTTAGCAGATAGAGGCTATCAATTAGGAGATGCCATTTATACATTATTATTTTTACAATCTACTCATTTACCATATATTCGTATAACACCACAAGGAATTTTCGATGTGATGAAGAATAAGTTATTATTACCTGCTGTTATGCGCTAATTCATGAAAGTGTTTCAGTTGTTTAAACAATTACAAATATTGTAATTGTTCAAAGGAGAGATATGCTTGTGTTCAAATCGAAAAAATTATGGATTGCTTTTGCATTTAGTGCTTTGGTAATCGGGGGATGTTCAAAGGATACACCAAAAGTCAAAGAGGATGATGAACCAATTGTAGAGGAAGAAGCAGTAGTGGAGGAGCCTGTGCAACAACCAGCATTTGTTGCACCACTTACTGGGGAGGCTGTACAAGAAGAAATTACACAGCGACCAATTATCGTAACCATTAATAATCATCCAGCGGCACGTCCACAAACAGGCTTAGCTGCGGCGGATATCATTTATGAAATGCTTGCAGAAGGTAATGTGACACGCTTTTTAGCAGTATACCAAAGTGAACTGCCTGAAAATATTGGGCCAGTTCGTAGTGCACGCTCTTATTTTATCGATATGGCCAAGGGATTTGATGCCTTTTATGTAGCACATGGCTATAGTCCAGAGGCGAAAACAATGCTTGATCATCGTATCGTCGACAATATCAACGGTATGGCTTATGATGGTATTCTGTTTAAACGTTCTAACGACCGCGTTGCGCCACACAATTCCTATATTACATCAGAAAACATTCTAAAAGGTGCTGAAATGGTAGGCGCTTCAATGAATTACAGTGAAAAAGTACTTCAGGCTTTTTATGAACCAGATGAACGTGGTAAAATAGGTATTGAAACAAGTCAAGTTGACATTTATTACGGAAATAATGAAGATTTCCATAACGCGTATGTGTATAATCATCAAACGAATCACTATGAACGACAATCGGCTAGCGTGGACACAAAAGATATGTTAACAGGCGAAACAGTGTCATTAGCAAATGTTCTATTTTTCGAAATGGATCACCAAACAATTGATGATATTGGTCGCCAAGCAATTGATTTAACGTCTGGTGGAAATGCGTATGTATTTCAAAATGGCTATTTGAGGGAAGTCAAATGGGCTAATGTTAATGGAATACCAATGGCTGTAGAGCAAACAGGGGATCCTGTAAAGCTTGTACCAGGAAAGTCGTGGGTTCATTTCGTACCATCTTCGCCAGGGTTACAAGCAATGGTGAAAACGCAGCCTTAAAGGGAGGAAAATTGTATGCAAATCGAAAAAATTCGGGGGCATCAAACAGATCAATTATTTAAAGCAGTGTTAGAGTTGAAGGACATCGAGGAATGCTATAAGTTTTTTGATGATTTATGTACGATTAGTGAAATTCAATCGTTGGCACAACGCTTTGAGGTTGCACATTTATTACGATTAAAGAAAACCTACGAATCCATTAAAAAGGAAACAGGGGCAAGTACTGCAACTATTTCGCGCGTGCGTCGCTGCTTCGATTATGGGAATGATACATATGATGAAATGTTAGGTCGTTTGTATCCAGATGAAAAACCATTCCAAGCACCAAAAGAATAGTCAGAAAAAAGGCTGAGTAGAAGTTCTACTCGGTCTTTTTCATTTTTTTGTCGTGAATCATAAGCTATACTTGTAAACGAATAGATAGAAAATGATAGGTGGTAAACATAGATGGATTATTTAGAATGGAGACATGTGTTCAAGCTAGATCCAGCGAAGGACATTTCCGATGAAGCATTAGAAAAAATTTGCGAGTCTGGGACAGATGTTATTTTAGTTGGGGGAACAGATAATGTAACGTTGGATGGGGTATTAGATTTACTTGTTCGAGTGCGTCGTTTTGAGGTGCCGATAGCACTTGAAATTTCTACGATCGATGCGATAACACCAGGTTACGACTATTATTTCATCCCAACGGTATTAAATAGTGATGATCCAAAATGGATTAAAAATTTACATCATGAGGCTATTAAAGAATACGGCGATATTATGGTATGGGATGAATTAGTAGCGGAAGGATATTGTATTTTAAATCCTGATTGTAAAGTAGCCCATGTAACGGGTGCGAAAACAGATTTAACGATTGATGACGTGGTAGCTTATGCACGCATGGCAGAGAATTTCTTTAAACTGCCTGTTTTTTATTTAGAGTACAGTGGAATGTATGGCAATCTAGAGGTAGTTAGTGCTGTGAAAAACGAACTGAAGCATACTAAACTCTTTTACGGTGGTGGCATAACATCTGTAAAGCAAGCAGAGGAAATGGCACGCGTTGCAGATACGGTAGTAGTTGGAAATATTATTTACGAAGATTTAAAAGCTGCACTTGCGACTGTTAAGGCTGTTAAAAATACGTTATAATTTTAGAACAAATGTTTGTAAGGCGGTGCGAAATGGAACAGTTAACAAAAAATTTACTAGCAGGCATGAATCCTGAACAAGAAAGAGCAGTTAAAACAACTGAAGGACCATTACTCATTATGGCAGGTGCTGGGTCAGGAAAAACACGAGTTTTAACACATCGTATTGCTTACCTAGTTATCGAAAAGGAAGTATATCCTTCTAAAATTTTAGCGATTACATTTACAAATAAAGCAGCACGAGAAATGCGTGAACGTATTGATGGCATTCTTGGTAATGGTACGGGCGATAGTATGTGGGTTTCTACTTTCCACTCTATGTGTGTAAGAATTTTACGTCGTAATATCGATCATCTAGGCATTTCTCGCAATTTCTCTATTTTAGATTCTACGGATCAGCTTTCAGTCATCAAAAATGTGATGAAGGAAGAAAATATTGACCCAAAACGTTTTGAGCCACGAGCAATTTTAAATGCTATTAGTGCAGCAAAAAACGAGTGTATAGCAGTGGATGATTACGCAGGCCAAATGAATGATAAGAATCCTTATGAACAAACAGTTGCACGTGTCTATAAAGGCTATGAGAAAAGATTACGCCGCAACCAATCCCTTGATTTTGATGATTTGATTATGACGACGATTACGTTGTTTAAACGTGTACCTGAAGTGCTTGAATATTATCAAAATAAATTTCAATATATTCATGTCGATGAATATCAAGATACCAATAAATCTCAGTATTTACTTGTACAGTTACTAGCAAAGAAATTTAAAAATATTTGTGTTGTAGGTGATTCCGATCAGTCTATCTATCGTTGGCGTGGTGCAGATATTGGGAATATCCTATCCTTCGAAAAGGATTATCCAACTGCAAAGGTGATTATGCTAGAGCAAAATTATCGTTCAACTAAACGCATCCTACAGGCAGCCAATGACGTCATTCAAAATAATACAACACGTTACCCAAAAGAATTACGCACAGAAAATTCAGAAGGTGAAAAGATTGCACTATATAAAGCTTATAACGAGCAGGAGGAAGCGCAATTTATTGTACAAACGATTCAACAGTTAATTGAAAAAGAAAATCGTTCATTTGATGACTTTGCTATTTTATATCGTACAAACGCTCAATCTCGTGTAATGGAGGAAGTACTTGTTAAGTCCAATATGGCCTATCAAATAGTAGGCGGAACAAAGTTCTATGATCGAAAAGAGATAAAGGACTTACTAGCATATTTACGACTTATTGCTAATAATGATGATGATTTATCACTAGCACGTATTATTAATGAGCCAAAGCGCAGTATTGGTGCAACTTCCTTTGAAAAAATGGCACGTTATGCGATAGATCAGGATCGTTCGATTTTTGATGCGATGAATGATCTTGTTTTCATGGGATTATCAGGGAAAGCAGCAAATTCGGCTGAGCAATTTTATGCCATGATTAAAGGCTTTACACAAATGCAGGAATATCTATCTGTCACTGAAATTGTGGAGCAAGTTATTGATAAATCGGGTTATCGAGCAATGTTACAAAACGAAAAAACAATTGAAGCAGAAAGCCGTTTAGAAAATATTGAAGAGTTTTTATCTGTCACAAAGGCTTTTGAAGAGCGCAGTGATGATAAAAGCTTAATTGCCTTTTTAACAGATTTAGCCCTTATAGCTGATATTGATGCACTCGACAAAGAGGATGCATCTAAAGGCAATATTATTTTAATGACGATGCATGCAGCTAAAGGCTTAGAGTTCCCAGTTGTCTTTATTATCGGTATGGAGGAAAACATCTTCCCACATTCCCGCTCACTAGACGATCAAGAAGAAATGGAAGAGGAACGCCGCCTTATGTACGTAGGTGTGACCCGTGCTGAGGAACGTCTATATTTAACATGTGCCCAAAGCCGAACGATTTTTGGTCGTTCAAGCTTTAATAATGCATCCCGATTTTTAGGTGAAATTTCTCAAGATATTACAGAGTCAATTTCTAAGGCAGGGACAACATCAACAGTACCATTTGCTACTAACAATCGTTCAACCGGTGGCCATCAAAAGCGTACGCTGGGTGCTATTCAGCAAACACAACCTGCCACAGCACGTTTACAAGCAACGGGGGGAGATCAATTTGGATGGAAGGCTGGAGATAAGGCGATTCATAAAAAATGGGGAACAGGTATGGTTGTTAGTGTAAAAGGTGAAGGTGATAGTACAGAGCTTGATATCGCATTCCCACAACCAATTGGTATAAAGCGATTACTTGCTCAATTTGCACCGATTGAAAAAGCGTAAGCGGAGGAACGTAAATGAACGAAATAGAACAGCGTATAGCGGAGTTAAATAAATTACTGCATGAATATGGTTATGCCTATTATGTGTTAGATAAACCTGTCGTAGCAGATAGTGTCTATGACCAGCTATTACAGGAACTGATTGCATTAGAAGAAGCGAACCCATCCCTTATTTACCCCGATTCTCCTACGCAGCGTGTTGGTGGAGCAGTGGTAGAGGGTTTTAAAAAAGTGACGCATGATTACCCAATGCTTAGTCTTTCAAATGCTTTTCATGAAGCGGATTTACGAGAATTCGATCGTAAAGTGCGTCAGGCTATCGGAGATCAATTTTCATATGTATGTGAGCTGAAAATAGATGGTTTAGCTATTTCATTAAAATATGAAAATGGCATGTTTGTACAAGGGGCTACAAGAGGAGATGGTGTGGTAGGAGAAGATATTACCGCCAATTTAAAGACAATCCGTGCGATTCCCCTTCGTTTAAAGGAACCTATTACGATTGAAGTACGTGGTGAGGCGTATATGCCAAAAAAATCCTTTGAAAACTTAAATGCCCAACGTGCAGACAATGGTGAGGAGTTGTTTGCTAATCCACGGAATGCTGCTGCTGGCTCATTACGTCAGTTAGACCCTAAAATTGCGGCCAGTCGCCAATTATCAACGTTTATCTATGCCATTGGCGGAGACGGTGAAGTATATGGTATCGACGGTCATGCAGAAATGCTTGATTATTTAGAAGGCTTAGGCTTCCCTTCCAATAAAGAACGCCAACGATGCTCTACTATTGAAGAGGTAATGGCCTTTATAGAACATTGGACAGAAAATCGTCCAAAATTAGCTTACGAGATTGACGGAATTGTTATTAAAGTTGACCGTTATGCTCAGCAAGATGAACTAGGTTATACAGCAAAGAGTCCACGCTGGGCGATTGCCTATAAATTTCCCGCAGAGGAAGTTGTTACAACGTTACTTGATATTGATTTAACAGTAGGTCGTACAGGTGTTGTTACTCCTACAGCGATTTTAACCCCCGTACAAGTAGCGGGAACGACGGTTCAACGTGCTTCTTTACACAATGAAGATTTAATTCGAGATAAGGATATTCGTCTTGGTGATACAGTTATTATTCGAAAAGCTGGTGACATTATTCCTCAAGTTGTGGGTGTGCTAATAGAACAACGTCCTGAGGATTCAGTCCCTTTTGTCATGCCAAAAAATTGCCCTGTTTGTGATAGTGAATTGATTCGGATTGAAGGCGAAGTTGCCCTGCGTTGTGTAAATCCTGCCTGCTTTGCGCAAATTGCAGAAAGCATAAAATATTTTGTTTCTCGAAACGCGATGAATATTGACGGTCTTGGGGATAAAGTAGTGGAGCAATTATTACGTGCAGATTTAATACATGATGTTTCTGACCTGTATCATTTAACGGTAGAGCAGCTTGTGGAATTGGAGCGTATGGGCGAAAAATCAGCAACTAATTTAGTAAATGCCATTCAAGCATCGAAGGAAAATTCGATGGAGCGTTTATTAATTGGACTAGGAATTCGTCATGTTGGTGAAAAAGCAGCCAAAATCGTATCAGAGGAATTTGGTTCAATGGAAGCAGTGATGGCTGCAACAGAGGAGCAGCTTGTGGCAATTTATGAAATTGGAGATAAAATGGCTTCATCGTTAGTGGAGTATTTCTCAAATGAAGATGCACGAGCAGTCATTAAGCGTCTTGCTGAAGCAGGCGTGAATATGACATACAAAGGTAAAAAAGTAGAAGTAGCGATAGGTGATAGTCCTTTTGCAGGTAAAACAATTGTCTTAACTGGTAAACTTGAGCAATTGACACGCAACGAAGCAAAAGCGAAAATAGAAGAGTTAGGTGGTACAGTCACGGGTAGTGTCAGCAAAAAAACAGATCTAGTGATCGCAGGTGCGGATGCAGGCTCTAAACTAACAAAGGCTGAGCAATTGGGTATCGAAGTTTGGACTGAAGATAACTTAATTGAACAACTTAACCTCATTTAATAAGTGCATGATATCCTCCCTTTTATGAATAGGAGGCAATGTTGAGTGCACAACCGTTACAACAAGGCGTCGAGTAGATTCGTCGACCTAAAATTGACTATTAGTAAAGGAGCACTAAATAATGAAGTCTTTTCGACTCATTCCAGCAATCGTAGCTGCTGCAATGCTAGTCGGCTGTGTGCCTTCTGACAAGAAGGAGACAGAGCTTACACAGGAAACGCAACAGAAAGAAAAAGCTGAAACAACAATTATCCCAAGCATACAAATTGATGAATCTTATTATAAGACGCTTATCCCTTATAAAGAGAGTGCAAGTAGAGGTCTAGTGGTATCTAACATTTATACGAAATATGATATGAAGGAAGTTGAATCAGGTTTAATGCGTTTATCTCAAAACGAGTTCGACACAGAAAACTACTACTTCCAAGAAGGTCAATATTTAGCTGAAAGTACAGTAAGCTCTTGGCTTGCTCGTAGTTCACAAACAGAGGATGGATTAAATCCACCGACAACAGACACAATGACACCTGAGGAGCGAGCAACAAAGGCTCCAGTTTATTTATCCCATATTGTAGAGCAAAACTACTTAACAAAAACGAAGGATAATAAAGTGAAACTAGGCGGGATTTCAATCGGTCTTGCCTTAAATTCTATCTATTACTATCAAAAAGAACAGTATGGCGAATATTACGAGGAACCAATTTCAGAGTCTACTCTTATTGAGCAGGGCAAAAAAATGGCTGCTGAAATCGTTTCTCGTTTACGTTCACGTGAAGAGTTAAAGGATGTACCGATTGTAGTCGGTCTGTTTAAGCAGCAAGCCCGTAATCAAATTATTCCAGGGACATACTTTAGCTATGGTGTAGCAAAAGCTGGGCAGAACAGCATCGCTGATTGGGAAGGTATAGATGAAAATTACGTCTTGTTCCCAACAGATGATTCACAAGATGTATACCGAGATGTCAACAATAACTTCAAGAACTTCAAGCAAGATGTTGATAAATATTTTTCTAACTATACAAGTGTGATCGGAACTGGTTTCTATCGTAATAAACAAATACAAAACCTTTCGATTGAAATCCCAATCCAATTTTTCGGCAAAGCAGAGATTATAGGATTTACGCAATATTTAACAGGGATTTTAATCAATCAATTTGATAATATTCATGTGGAAGTGAGTGTTACTTCAGTGAATGGTCCTGAGGCATTAATCATCAAAAAGGCCAATGACAAGGACCCTTACGTGCATGTCTATGATTAATATAGTCAGCCTTTGTGTTGACTATATTTTTTATGGTAATGGATTGAAATAGAGGAACTCAACAGGATGATAGAGACAACACTTTGTTATAGTAGTGAAAGTTTCTATATTTTTAGTGAAAGTTGTGATTTTTAAAATGAAAAATGTTATGATTATTGGCATGGTTAACTTTATTCAACCCTATTGTTATCAATAAAAACAATGAATTGAACAAGTATTCGGAGGTGTGAAAAATGGCTAAATTAACAAAAGAAGAAGTAAAGCACGTGGCAAATTTAGCACGTCTTGCAATTACAGAAGAAGAAGCAGAGAAATTTGCTGAACAGCTTGGTAAAATTACAGACTTTGCGGAGCAGTTAAATGAACTGGATACAACAAATGTTGAACCAACAACGCACGTTTTACCATTAGTGAATGTAATGCGTGAAGACGTAGCAGTAAAAGGTTTAGACCGCGAAGTAATGATGTTAAACGTAAAAGAACAAGAAGATGGTCAAGTAAAAGTACCAGCTATCATGTAATACTAAAACATAGGAGGATTCCTCATGACGCTATTTGAACGTTCAGCTAAGGAGTTACAAGCAGAAATTAAAGCGGGTAACTTATCTATCGCTGACTTAACGAAAGAAGCATACGAGCGTATTGCAAAGCTTGATGGCGATGTACAAGCATTCCTTGCTTCAAACGAAGAAAAAGCAACTGCTCAAGCTGCTGAAATGGATAAAGTACCATTTGAAAAGCGTGGACCATTATTCGGTCTACCGATCGGTGTGAAAGACAACATCGTAACAGAAGGCTTAGAAACAACATGTGCCTCTAAAATTCTAGAAGGCTTTATGCCGATCTATGATGCAACTGTTGTCAACAAGCTACGTGAAGCTGGCATGATTACAGTTGGTAAATTAAACATGGATGAATTTGCAATGGGTTCTTCAAACGAAAACTCATACTATAAAACAACAAAAAATCCATGGAACTTAAACCACGTACCAGGAGGTTCTTCAGGTGCATCTGCAGCAGCTGTAGCAGCTGGTGAAGTACCATTCTCTCTTGGATCAGATACAGGTGGTTCAATCCGTCAACCTGCAGCTTACTGTGGTGTTGTAGGGATGAAACCTACATATGGTCGTGTATCTCGTTTTGGTCTCGTTGCATTCGCATCTTCTCTAGATCAAATTGGACCAATTACACGCAATGTTGAAGATAATGCGCTATTACTAGAAGCTATCGCTGGATTAGATCCAAATGATTCGACTTCTGCGAATGTTGAGGTGCCAAATTACGCTGCAGCTCTTACTGGTGATGTTAAGGGCTTACGTATCGCTGTGCCAAAAGAATTCCTTGGTGAAGGAGTTGGTGAAGCAGCTCGTCAATCAGTGCTTGCGGCATTAGAGGTATTAAAAGGCTTAGGTGCTACTGTAGAAGAGGTATCACTTCCTCACTCGAAATATGCACTAGCTGCGTACTATATCCTTTCTTCATCTGAAGCGTCTTCTAACTTATCTCGTTTCGATGGTATCCGCTATGGTTTCCGTGCAGAAAACGTTACAAATTTAATGGACCTTTATAAAGAAACACGTGCACAAGGCTTTGGTGATGAAGTAAAACGACGTATCATGCTAGGTACTTATTCACTAAGTGCAGGTACGTATGATGCGTACTACAAAAAAGCACAACAAGCACGTACATTGATCAAAGCAGACTACGATAAAGTATTTGAAGACTTTGATGTTATCATTGGACCAACAGCTCCAACACCAGCATTCAAGATTGGTGAAAATGTTGATGATCCAATGACAATGTATGCAAACGATATTTTAACAATCCCGATGAACTTAGCAGGTGTACCAGCGATTTCAATTCCTTGTGGCTTTGAAAACGGCCTACCATTAGGTTTACAAATAATTGGTAAATATTTCGATGAAGCAACTATTTACCGTGTGGCTCATGCTTTTGAACAAGCAACTGAGTTCCATAAAGAAGTTCCTCAAATGTGGGAGGGAAAATAACATGAACTTTGAAACAGTCATTGGTTTAGAAGTACACGTTGAGTTGAAGACTAACTCAAAAATCTTCTCACCAGCACCAGCTCACTTTGGTGCTGAACCAAATACAAATACAACAGTAATCGATTTAGGCTATCCTGGGGTCCTACCAGTCCTGAACAAAAATGTAGTAGATTTCGCTATGCGTGCAGCACTTGCACTCAATATGGAGATCGAGCAAGAAACAAAGTTTGACCGTAAAAACTACTTCTATCCAGATAATCCGAAAGCTTATCAAATTTCACAATTCGATAAACCAATCGGTAAAAATGGTTGGATTGATATTGAAGTAGACGGCTATACAAAACGTATCGGTATCACACGTCTTCATATGG
This sequence comes from Lysinibacillus sp. LK3, assembly GCF_001043675.1. Classification (NCBI taxonomy): domain Bacteria; kingdom Bacillati; phylum Bacillota; class Bacilli; order Caryophanales; family Bacillaceae; genus Lysinibacillus; species Lysinibacillus sp. LK3. The sequence continues at coordinate 105,869 of NZ_LDUJ01000025.1, read as the reverse complement.
AAGAAGATGCTGGTAAACTTTCACATGCTGGTGACCATTCACTAGTTGACTTTAACCGTCAAGGAACACCGCTTGTTGAAATCGTTTCTGAGCCAGATATTCGTACACCAAACGAAGCATATGCATATCTCGAAAAATTAAAATCGATTATTCAATATACTGATGTATCTGATTGTAAGATGGAAGAAGGCTCATTACGTTGTGATGCCAATATTTCTATTCGCCCTTATGGTCAAGAAGAATTTGGTACAAAAACAGAGCTTAAAAACCTGAACTCCTTCAACTATGTTCGTCGTGGTTTAGAACATGAAGAATTACGTCAAGCAGATGTATTATTATCTGGTGGCGTGATTGAGCAAGAAACACGTCGTTTTGATGAAAAAACAGGTAAAACAATTTTAATGCGTGTTAAAGAGGGAACAGACGATTACCGTTACTTCCCAGAGCCAGACTTAGTTCGTCTTTCAATTGATGATGCATGGTTAGAGCGTGTGAAATCTGAAATTCCTGAGCTTCCAGATGCTCGTAAAAAACGCTATGTTGAAGAACTAGGCTTAACACCTTATGATGCTGGAGTTCTTGTTATCTCTAAAGAGATCTCAGACTTCTTTGAGGCAATGGTAGCAAATGGGGCAGATGCTAAGCTTTCTGCTAACTGGTTAATGGGAGATGTTTCTGCTTATTTAAACGCAGAGCAAAAAGATCTAAAAGATACTGCATTAACACCAGAAAACCTTGCTGAAATGGTGAAATTAATCACAGACGGTACAATTTCTTCTAAGATCGGTAAAAAAGTATTTGCTGAATTGGTAGAAAATGGCGGTTCTGCACAGGATATTGTGAAAGCAAAAGGCTTAGTGCAAATTTCTGATGAAGGTGCATTACTAGCAATCGTAACAGAAGTTTTAGATAACAATGCTCAATCTATCGAGGACTTCAAAAATGGTAAAGACCGTGCGATTGGCTTCTTAGTTGGTCAAATTATGAAGGCAACAAAAGGTCAAGCTAACCCACCAATGGTTAATAAATTATTACAACAAGAAATTGCCAAACGATAATACTCGTTGTAACATAATAGCCGAGAGAGCTTCATTGCTCCCTCGGCTATTAATTTTCAAAAATGTAACAAATTTGCATTTTGCGAAACTTAATAGTTGTTTAAAAAGAGTATTCATAGCAAAATATAGAATAGACAGTAATAAGGGGGACGAGCCAATGAAAACAGAACAACAGTATTTTAATGAAGCTATATCAATACAGCAATATATGGAGAACATGACGACGTTAAAAGAAGAAAGCTTTCGTATTTATGATGGCTTTGAAGTACCAACAAACGATGATTTTATTGAGTTATTAAAGGAAAAACAACCTAAAATTTTAACGATTACAGAGGATTGGTGCGGAGACGCAATGTTAAATAATCCAATTATTCGCCGTATTGCTGAAGCGGCAGGATTAGATATGCGTACCGTTTTCCGTGATGCTGATACAGAACTAATTGATCGTTATTTAACAAACGGTGGTCGTGCAATTCCAGTTTATCTATTATTAGATGATGCTGGAGAAGTGATTGGAAAATGGGGACCACGCGCACCAGAATTACAAGAGTTCGTCGTAACGAAACGAGCAAGCTTACCAGATAAAGAAGATCCAACATTTGAAGAGGCACAAAAGGCTCTTTATGCAGAAATTCGTGAAGAAAATATCTCCAATCAAACATATTGGACATTTGTTTATGAGGACTTTAAGAAGCAAGTAACAGAAGCATTACAAAAATAACAAGAGTATTGCAACATTTCAACGTACAAATCGTTGAATGAAGTAGAATCTTATGAAGCAGGAAGGTATGTTATGAAACGAGCAAGAATCATTTATAATCCTACATCTGGACGCGAAGTGTTTAAGAAACATCTACCAGAGGTGTTGGAAAAACTAGAGGTAGCAGGCTATGAGACATCCTGTCACGCAACAACATGTGAAGGCGATGCAACGCTTGCAGCAAAAAATGCGGTAGAACGCGGTTTTGATATCATCATCGCAGTTGGTGGAGATGGCACATTAAATGAAGTTGTTTCAGGTGTAAGTCCATTTGAAAACCGTCCGAAAGTTGGTCTAATTCCAATGGGCACTACAAATGATTTTGCCCGTGCCGTGCATATCCCTCGAAATATTGAAGAGGCAGTAGACATTATTATTCAAGGCGACACATTGCCAGTGGATGTTGGTCTCTTAAATGGCGAACGCTATTTCATCAATATTGCTGCTGGCGGACGTATTACAGAGCTAACATACGAAGTACCAAGCAAAATGAAAACAATGCTTGGTCAGTTAGCCTATTATGTAAAGGCAGTTGAGATGATTCCATCCATCAAAGCCTCACATATGCGAATTGAATATGATGGCGAAGTATTTGATGGCGACGCTATGATGTTCCTATGTGGGTTAACGAATTCAGTAGGAGGCTTTGAAAAACTAGCTCCTGATGCAAGCATTAATGATGGTTACTTTACTTTAATAGTGCTAAAGAAGGTAAGTCTTCCTGAATTTATTCAACTAGCAGCCATGGCACTAAGAGGCGAACATTTAAATGATGATCGTGTCATCTACAAAAAAGCTAGCGTTGTCAAAGTTACTACAGAAAATGAGGTCCACCTTAACCTCGATGGCGAATATGGCGGAGACGCTCCTGCTACATTTGAAAACCTAAAGCGTCACATCGAAATCTTTGTTCCACTCGCAGATATTCGAGAGGAAGACCGTATTTAATGAACCCGAAAAGCTCATCCGATTTTATTGTGGATGAGCTTTATTTTGTATTTTTTGATTGCTTGAAGTGCTCTCAAAGAAGGAGAGGCCGCTCCAAATTAAAATTCCATCATTAGAATAAAACTGGCTAAATCCCATAAACTAAGCTTTAGAAGTAAGAATGTGAATGAAATTAGAAAAATGTTTGGCAAATGTGCGTATATTACTTGAACAAAATTTGAAACCTTAATAATAGACTGAAGTTTCGGTCCGTTATTAAGGTTTTTTTCGTTGGAATAGTGGAAAATGAGGGTATGGATAAGGGAAAGGAAGTGTTGCCTTTGTATAAGTCACAAGAAAAGAAGCTTATATGGCTAAGCTTTGGTGTTGCAATCATTATGCTACTTTCTATTCTTGGAAGAATATTTGGAAGTTAAGGGGGCAATGAGATGATTAATGAATCAGCGGTCTATTGGAGCCGAGCATTAACGGAGTTAACATTATCGTTCCATATTATTTATGCAACAATTGGTGTGGGTGTCCCGTTAATGATTATGATTGCTCAATGGACTGGGTATAAAAAGAATGATGAACATTATATCTTAATGGCAAGACGTTGGGCCCGTGGTTTTGTCATTACTGTAGCAGTCGGTGTGGTAACTGGAACCGCAATCGGCTTACAACTATCATTATTGTGGCCTAATTTTATGCAACTCGCTGGTCAAACAATTGCGTTACCACTTTTTATGGAAACGTTTGCATTTTTCTTTGAGGCGATATTCTTGGGCATCTATTTATATACTTGGGATCGCTTTGATAGTCAGAAAAAGCATATGCTTCTGTTAATCCCTGTTGCTGTCGGAGCATCGATGTCGGCAGTCTTTATCACAATCGTTAATGCTTTTATGAACGCACCAAGAGGATTTGATATCGTAGACGGAGAACTTGTTAATATTCAACCTTTTCTTGCAATGTTTAACCCCGCCATGCCAACGAAGGTTGCACATGTACTAGTGACAGCGTACATGACATCGGCATTTGTGCTAGCAGCTATTGCAGGATTTAGAATGTTAAAAGGCTCGAAGCATGTATACCATAAAAAATCACTACTTTTACTAATGAAAATTGGCTTGATTTTCTCCATAGCAGCCGCTGTGATTGGAGATTTTTCAGGAAAATACTTAGCTGAATATCAACCCGAAAAACTAGCAGCAGCAGAATGGCATTTTGAAACAGAAGGTAAGGCGTCTCTTGTATTATTTGGTGTCTTAGATGGAGAAGAAGTTAAATATGCTATCAAAATTCCGTATGCTTTAAGCATTCTTGCACATTTTAATCCTAATGCAGAGGTAATCGGCTTAGATCAATTTGAGGAAGAGGATCTACCACCACTCTATATTCACTATCTCTTTGATATCATGGTTTCCATTGGTATGTTTATGATGCTAGTTTCATTACTTTATGTTGTAGGGAAAGCACGGGGCTGGCAGTTTATTCATTCACGATGGTATAGATGGATTATCGTAGCGGGAGGACCACTATCAATTATCGCGATTGAAGCAGGTTGGTGGCTTGCCGAAGTTGGACGTCAACCATGGATACTTTATGGACTAATGCGTACACCTGAGGGAGCTACGACGAGCGACCATGTGGATTTAATGCTGCTTTTATTCGCAGGAGTCTATGCAGTATTAGCAGTGGGAAGTATTGTCGTATTGGTAAGAATGTTTAAAAAGAACCCAATCGAACGCGAGATTGAAGATCGCCACTCTGAAAAAGGCGGTGACATCCTATGACGTTAGAGATTTTAGGTATTTCAGTATTATGGATATTCCTATTTGGCTATGTCATAGTCGCATCAATCGATTTTGGTGCTGGCTTCTTTAATGCATACAGCCTACTTATTGGAAAAAATCATATTTTAACAAATATTATTAAACGTTATTTATCGCCTGTTTGGGAAGTTACCAATGTCTTTTTAGTATTCTTCTTTGTAGGAATCGTAGGTTTTTTCCCGCAAACCGCTTTTTATTACGGAACGATTTTACTTGTGCCCGTTAGTATTTCGCTTGTACTATTGGCAATTCGAGGCTCCTACTATGCCTTTGAATCGTATGGTACACGAGGCCATATCGGATATACACTGACATATGGTGTAGCAGGTTTATTAATTCCCGCTTCTTTATCCGTTGTCTTTGCCATTGCTGGTGGAGGCTATGTTGATGTAATTGATGGGCAGCCTGTGCTGAACTACTGGACTTTATATACAAGTCCATTTGCTTGGAGCATTGTGGTACTAAGTATCGCTGCGGTATTGTATATTTCAGCCGTATTTTTAACATGGTACGCGCATAAAGCAAATGATAGCGAAGCAACGAAACTAATGAGAAAATATGCTCTTGTGTGGGCAGCACCGCTAATGATTAGTGCGCTTGGCATTATGTATGAAATGAAATCCATCAACCCAGAGAGCTACAGTCATATGGTAAATTTATGGTGGATGTTTGCGATTTCAGCTGTCTTATTTATTGTCACAGTCGTACTCATTGCCATGCGTAAAAAGTACGGACTTGCAGTTGGGCTCCTGATTGCTCAATTTGCCGTAGCCTTCTTTGCTTATGGAATTGCTCAATATCCATACCTACTGTATCCGTATTTAACCATTTACGATAGCTTTACAAGCACACAAATGGCGATCGCTTTAGTTATCGCATTTATTTTAGGACTGTGTCTTCTTCTTCCTTCACTTTATTTATTGATGAAACTATTTTTATTCAATAAAAAATATGTGACAGGAAAAGAAGACAATCACGCATAGGAGGAAAGCACATATGCAAAGTTTTTTAATTTTTTATGCACCTTTTATTGTCGTCATTCTTGGGATCTTGTGTGCATTTTGGTGGGCACCAAGGGATTATCATATTACAAAAGAGCAGGAAAAGAGTCGCGAATAGCGACTCTTTTTTCAAGTTAATTAGCAGAGACGCGCAACAGCCAAGTCTTGTTCTTTTTTCATTCGCCAACACATGCTACAATAAGGAGATTGAAATGGAGGATGTACGAATGTCAGCACCCGTGAAAAAAAATGAACGACTTTCAGTTTATATAGAAGATCTAACGCATGATGGCAATGGTGTCGCAAAGGTTGAAGGTTATCCACTATTCATACAAGGCGCACTGCCAAACGAAACGGCTGAAATCCATGTGTTAAAAACATTAAAAAACTATGGCTTTGCAAAGGTAATAGATATTATCAAGCCATCTCCAGACCGTGTTGAAGCTCCATGTGATTACTTCAAGCAGTGTGGCGGCTGTCAATTACAGCATTTATCCTATGAGGGGCAGCTAAAATGGAAAGAAAATATGGTGCGCAATGTGATGCAGCGGATTGGTAAAATTCATGCACCTGTTCACCCAGTAAAAGGTATGAAAGAACCTTGGCACTACCGTAATAAAGCACAAATTCCTTTCTCTGAAAATGAAGCTGGACAAGCGATTGCAGGCTTTTATAAAACAAAAACGCATAGCATTGTGGATATGGATCGCTGTTTAATTCAAACAGGAGAAGCAGATGCTATTCTTGCAGGCTTGAAAAAGGAATTAGCAACGTTAGGTGTTCGCTCTTACAATGAGCATACACATGAAGGCATGTTGCGTCATGTCGTTATCCGTAAAGCACGAGCAACAGGAGAAGTCATGGTTGTCCTTGTAACGAAAAAGAAAAAGTTCCCACAAAAAGAGGCAGCTATTGCAGTAATCCAAAAGCTAGTGCCAAACGTTACATCAATTATGCAAAATGTGAATAGTGAGAAAACCAATGTTATTTTTGGTGATGACACAATCAACCTTTGGGGTAAAGACGTTATTATTGATACTATCGGTAATGTACGTTTTGAAATCTCTGCTCGTTCTTTCTATCAAGTCAACCCAGAGCAAACAGAGGTCCTCTACAAGCAAGCACTAGATTATGCTGACTTACAGGGAGATGAACGTGTCATTGATGCGTATTGTGGAATTGGTACGATTTCTTTATTCCTTGCTCAAAAAGCAAAGGCTGTCATGGGTGTGGAAATTGTCCCACAAGCGATTGAAGATGCCAAACGCAACGCACTGCTTAATGGTTTTACAAATACTTATTTTGAGGCAGGCCCAGCAGAGGAAGTTATCCCAAGATGGTATAAAGAAGGCAAGGAAGCAGACGTACTAGTAGTTGATCCACCGCGCAAAGGCTGCGATGAAGCACTGCTAACTACTATTCTAGAGCAACGACCAAAACGAGTGGTCTACGTATCCTGTAACCCAGCCACACTAGCACGCGATCTTCGCATTTTAGAGGATGGCGGCTATCACACACAGGAAATCCAGCCAGTGGATATGTTCCCGCACTCCACACATTGTGAAGCCGTGGCATGGCTTAAGTTAAATGTGTAACACATTACTAAACTCATCTATACAATATAAAAATTACCGTTTTAGGACGGAATTCAGTTAAAATCAATAAAAACTCGGATTCGATCAAATAGAATCCGAGTTTTTTTCGATGTAATTTCATCCATCTGAAACATTCACTAATTGAGCCAATTCCCACTGACAAAAACCTTTCAGAACATCTCATCACTTATAAACTATATATAATTGTGAATCTCTAGTTTTAATTGTTTTTTTCTCCAATATGACTTAAAAGAGACTCTGTCAATTCTCGTCTTATTTGCGTGATATGGTTTTCCATGAGTTGCTTAGCTTGGTTCGCATCTCCAGAAGCAATGGCTAAGTAAATTTTTTTATGTTCATCGATGGTTTCTTGCGTTCGTTCTGGATCTTCCAAGCGTTGTCTGCGGGTAGCTCGGATTGTGTCTTGCATATGCTCACTAAGGGTTTGAAACAATTGTAAAAATATTGAATTATGTGAGGCGAGAACAATATTAAGATGGAAACTTAGGTCTGCTTGAATTCCTAATTCTACATCATTTTTACCTTGATCCATCATGTCTAATGCTTGGCTAATTCGTTCTAAGTCTACAGAAGTAGCTCGTCGTGAAGCTAAAAAGGCACACTCCACTTCAAGTGCTTGGCGAAGCTCCAACATTTCATAAATTAATTTTTTTTCAGTATTAATAACTGTAGAGGAAAGTTCTTCACCTAAAGTATGAGACTCTGCTGTTTTAATAAAGCTACCACTGCCTTGTTTAATTTCAATAAATCCCTTTATTTCAAGCTTTCGAAGTGCCTCTCTTACCGATGTTCGACTGACATTAAAACGACTCGCTAATTCTCTTTCTGTCGGGAGTTTATCCCCAGGCTGTAATTCACCATTTAAAAAATATTCCTTTATTTGATCAACAATTACTTGATACGCTTTTTTCTTTGGTTGAGGCATTACCTATCTCACCACCTTAAATACATAGTACTATAAACGCTTTAATCATACAGAAATACAGCATGTTTATCAATTTACGAAAAAAAATAATAGTTGATATTTTCTGAATATTTAGTACAATGTAAAAAGGTTGGACCAATTTTAAGAATATAGAAAATTGGTATGACATATAAAATTATTAATTAAACCATCCAAATACTATGAGAGCAAAAGGGGAAGGAAAAAATGATTACTACAAATGAAGAATTAGTGATGGCCCTACGAAGTGTTCTTCCAGAAATTGAAGTGACAATCAATCAAACGATTTTAGAACAGCATAGCAGTGATGAATCCTATCATAGTGCCTGTCTACCCGATATTGTGGTATTTCCGACAAAGACAGAAGAAGTAAGTAAGATAATGAACATAGCAAATCAATACAAAGTACCAATAGTGCCATTTGGAAGAGGAACAAGCTTAGAAGGACATGTGATTCCTTATAATCATGGGATAACAATTGATTTTTCACTCATGAACAGAATAGTAGAAGTTAGAGAGAAGGACTTTCTTGTGAAAGTTCAACCAGGGGTGACACGTTCTCAATTGAATAAAGAGTTGAAGAAATATGGATTATTTTTCTCCGTAGACCCAGGAGCAGATGCGACAATTGGAGGAATGGCCGCAACAAATGCTAGTGGGACAACATCTGTTAAATATGGTACTATGCGCGATCAAGTTCGAGATTTAGAGGTTGTTCTGTCAGATGGAACAGTGATTCATACAGGGAATTTAGCAGAGAAATCTTCATCGGGCTATCATTTAAACGGTCTCTTTGTTGGGTCAGAGGGAACACTTGGTTGTTTTACTGAGTTGACGTTAAGAGTTTATGGTATTCCTGAATGTGTCATGGCTGCTAGAGCGTCCTTCGAAACAGTGAATGATGCTGTGGAAGGAGTTGTGAGTATTCTACAAGCGGCAATTCCCATTGCAAGAGTTGAACTTGTAGATGAACCTTCAATGAAACAAGTGAACTTGTATAGTCAAACAGCTTATGAAGAACAACCAACCTTATTTTTGGAATTTGAGGGAAATGAGGCTGGCTTAAGGCAGGATGTAGAATTTATGAAAGAGATTGTAGCGGCTCATAATTGCAAAAATATTGAATTTGAGATGGATAATGCAGCCCGAAATCAATTATGGGAAGCTCGCCATAATTTAGCTTACGCCTATGTCCATGGACATCCAGGAAAAAAACTAATGGTAACCGATGTTTGCTTACCGATATCCGAGTTAGCAGGTGCTATTGAACATGCAAGAGAAGCACTTGATATGTTAGCGCTTACAGGTGGGGTTGTTGGACATGTTGGTGATGGAAATTTCCATGTACTATTAATGATTGATATGAATGATCCAAAGGAAATAAAGAAAGCTGATGAATTAAATGAGTTGATTGTGATGTATGCACTGGAACGAGGAGGAACTTGCACAGGAGAACATGGTGTGGGCATTGGTAAGCAGAAATATCAAGAGAAAGAACACGGTAAAGCACTTCTAGTGATGGAAAAGATTAAACAAGCACTTGACCCTGACACACTTTTCAATCCGAATAAAATATTGAAAATAAAAATATAGGGAGTGGAAATATGAAAATTTTAGAAGCGATTAGTACGATTGCTGGAAAATACTTTGCTATATGGGTTATTTGTATTGCTGTTATTGCCTTTATAGCTCCAGAACCCTTTTTAATATTTGGCGGGTATATCACGATTTTGCTAGGCATTGTTATGTTTGGCATGGGTCTGACGTTAAAAGCAGTTGATTTTAAATTGGTTATCACGAATCCAGTACCAGTCATTATTGGTGTATGTGCTCAATATGTTATCATGCCACTTTCCGCTTTTTTAATTGCTTATATAATGAACTTGCCAGCAGAATTAGCTGCAGGGCTAGTCCTTCTTGGATCTGTACCTGGTGGAACTGCTTCAAACGTCATGGTGTATTTAGCTAAAGGAAATGTACCTTTGTCCATCACAATGACATCCTTTTCGACATTATTAGCTCCAATTGCCACACCAATCATCCTATTATTACTTGCAGGTAAATGGATGCCAGTTGATCCAATAGCAATGTTTACTTCAATTATTCAAGTAATTATTATCCCTATTATCCTAGGGATTATTATCAGAAGAGTTGTTCCTCAAATCGTAGAAAAAAGTATTAATGTGATTCCTCTTATTTCAGTAGTTGCTATTATGATTATTGTATCTGCTGTTGTTGCTGGTAATGTCGATACCATCGCTTCGGCAGGCTCCATTATTTTTGCAGCTGTAGTGCTTCATAACGCATTCGGATTGTTATTTGGTTATATAACAGCCCGTGTATTAGGCCTTGATGAAAGCAATCGAAGAGCTATTTCAATTGAAGTTGGAATGCAGAACTCTGGTCTGGGTGTAGCGTTAGCCACTGCCCACTTCGGTCCCTTAGCGGCCCTACCTAGTGTACTTGGGGCTGTTTGGCATAATATTTCTGGTCCGATTCTCGCTACCTATTGGTCGAAAAAACCAGAGAAACCAGAGGTACAGTATAATAAACAGATGCAAGAAGATAACGGCAGAACTCAAATATAGAAAGTAAATATTTGAGTTCCACCCGATAGTATTGCAGTCATATTATCTATTTTGTTTAAATCCACCTCACAAATGGATCCATTCGAAAAAATATAGAAATGAAAATTAGGTATAATAAAAGTAGATGAGGTAGAAATAATCTATACCATCTACTTTTTTGTTTGTTAAAATACCATTTAGGACTGATTTTCGTTAAAATAAACATTGTTGATTTTTACATTAGCTCTTGATAAATAATGCTTCTACCTCTATTAGGTAATGAGGTAAATATATCAATATGTCCATAGTGAGAGGATTTGGAATTAACATGATAGATAATTTTTGGCGCGATTTACCACGGCCTTTTTTTGTGCTTGCACCGATGGAAGATGTAACGGATGTTGTTTTTCGTCACGTTGTAAGTGAAGCAGGTCGACCAGATGTGTTTTTTACTGAGTTTACAAATTCGGATAGCTACTGTCATCCAGAGGGAAAGAAAAGTGTGCACGGTCGTTTGCTCTTTACAGAAGATGAGCAGCCAATGGTGGCACATATTTGGGGAGATAATCCCGAATATTTCCGTGAAATGAGTATTGGGATGGCAGAGCTAGGTTTTAAAGGCATTGATATTAACATGGGCTGCCCTGTACCGAATGTAGCATCAAGAGGGAAGGGGAGTGGCCTTATTCTCCGACCAGATGTGGCCGCAGAATTAATTCAAGCAGCAAAAGCGGGCGGACTGCCTGTTAGCGTGAAAACACGGCTTGGCTACAAGGATGTAAATGAGTGGGAGGATTGGCTAACGCATATATTAAAGCAGGATATTGCGAACCTTTCGATTCATCTACGAACAAGAAAGGAAATGAGCCTAGTAGATGCGCATTGGGAGCTTATTCCGGAAATCAAAAAACTTCGTGACCGTATTGCACCTAATACGCTACTGACGATCAATGGAGATATTCCTGACCGTCAAACGGGACTCCAACTAGCTGAACAATACGGGATTGATGGCGTGATGATTGGACGAGGTATTTTTAAAAATCCTTTTGCTTTTGAAAAAGAGCCAAAAGAGCATAGCAGTAAAGAGTATCTTAATCTTTTAAGACTGCAGCTCGATCTTCAAGATCAATACGCGGAAGAACTACCACGTTCCATCACAGGACTTCATCGCTTCTTCAAAATTTATGTCAAAGGATTCAGAGGAGCTGGTGAATTAAGAAGTCAATTGATGAACACAAAATCAACGGATGAAGTGCGTGTATTACTGGACAACTTTGAATCAAACAATATTGAATGACAATGAAATGATGGAACTACCAATAAAGTCAAGTAAATAACAGTAGAAATAGGAGCAAAGATTTTGGGATGAGATTTCCCTTTCTTTGCTCCTTTCAATTTGTCGCTATTGAGGTTTTGTCAGATGCTAGGGGGCTCTTGTTTTTATGTTTGTGAAAATAACAATATTGCCCCTGAATCATTTGTAGATTGGTAATCGAAAATAACATATTTTTGTAACGTAATTAAATTCTAAGAGTTATATAAGTGAAAGGGGTGAAAATAGGTGGACTTTGAGGAAATCTATCACGAATACTTTAAAGAAGTTTATTTATATATCCTATCATTAAGTCACGATGAGCGCATAGCCGAGGAAATAACACAAGAAGCATTTTTTAAGGCATTAAAAGCAATAAAAAAATTTGATGGTTCTAAGGATATTCGAGCATGGCTTTTTACAATTGCGAAAAATACATATTTCTCACACTACAAAAGAAAGAAACGACAAGTAGATTCAGGTGCAGTAGAAGAATCAAGTATGGAAGTGCAAATTGTAAAGCATTTGATGAATGAAGAAGATGCCTTCATGGTTCATCAGTTTCTTCACTCGATGAATGAGCCATATAAGGAGGTCTTTTCATTACGTACTTTTGGAGAATTACCTTTTGAAAAGATAGGACGTCTTTTTGGAAAAAGTGCAGGGTGGGCAAGGGTTACCTTTTACAGAGCGAGAAAACAAATTATCGAGTATATGGAGGCGATGAATTATGAAAGAGATTAAATGCACAATTATTCAAGATGTTTTACCTCTGTATGTTGATGAGGTAGTTAGTGAAGATACAAAAGAAATGGTAGACGAACATTTACAGCATTGTGAAAAATGTCAAAAAGAATATGAAGCCATGAAACAGGAACTTTATATCCCGGCAGAAAATAAGGCTTTTCAATTTAAAGAGATCAGTAAAAAATGGCGTAAGAAAAAAGTGATCATTTCCATTACTTCGGTTTTCATAACGGCACTTATTTTATTGGGGACCTATTTGTCTGTTTTCTATTTTGAAACGGTTATTCCTTATTCGGAAGATTTGATCAAAATCGAAAGACAAAATGATCATCAGTTGGTTTCCCGATATTATGGCAAAAGCCGTGCAGGTGTTCACGGAACGTTTCCTAAGGAATTTGAAATTGATGGAGAGAAAAAGATTGTGAGTTTTATTTATTATACAAAAACAATGACTGATTCACCTTCGAGAAACCTGATTGATGATGAAAAGAGGCTTGGACAAGAAGATACCTTTGTTCTACCTGAAAGTGGAAATAACGATGCGGTATATTATGTGGAATTTGATTCAGAAGAGATGGTTCCTGGAGGAAAGGATTCTTGGGATTCAGTTTTAGAACGTGCAGTATTAATTTGGGAGAAATAATAATCTGATGGAAATCATATTTAGTTATTCCATTATCGGGTGCTTTTCCGTAATAAGGAAAAGTGTCATTCTTTATGAATAGGACCATATTGCTAAAGAAGACTCTTTAATGAAGAAGAAGAAAATTTCCTCGAGCAGATCATTGACAATAGTTGAAAGGCTATCTTGAATACAGAGACGAAGGTGTAAAATGAAACAAACCCGGGATTGGATTCCCGGGTTTGTTTTTACTTATTGGCAACTATGACCAATTTACCTGTATCCAGTTCCTTCTCGAATTGAGCAGCTTCCGATTCACTTAATCCGACAGAAGCTAACTTGTTGCGGAGTTCATCTCCACGGGAATTCACCAGGTTCTTCAGAGAAGTCAGGAACCCTTGCTCGCTAATACCAGCTTCTTCAGTCCCGAGTGCTTCGTTAATATCATCTTCACGTTCTTCATAGTGCGCAAAGATGTAAATGTTATCTCGAAGATATCCTTGCGCTTCTAATTTCTCCACTTCTTGTTTCGCCTGTACTACGTTTTCTACTGTCAATTTGACTGTCATTATTGATCCCTCCTATATATGTTCACATTCAATCTATTCCACTAAATTGAATGGATAAAACATCTTTTTAGTTTTTAATTATGTTAGAGTGGCATTAACAACTAATGGAATACTAATGAACAACTAGAAAACATTGGGAGTTGTTATTCTAAATCTTTATTCCAAAGCTACGTCCAATTCTTTATAGAGTCGGGTTTTTTTGTTTGCAATCAATAGAGGATTTAGAGAAACATCAGAGAATTGTATATAAGTACCATTATATGTAATGAAGAGCTTATAGGAGTTGTATGAAGATGATTGTGACAACTAGACCGTTAAAAATTAAATACAATAAATCAGCAAATACTTTTCAGGAGTTTATGCAAATTAATCACAACAAACATTCTCTTACGAAGGAAGTTGTTTTTCTACGATATATCGGTATACCTGATTCTGTAGATTTTTATAAAGATGAGATTCTAAAAATGGAGGAGTATTTCTCCAAGCAAAGCATTTTTTATTTACGACTGCATAAGCTTGAGGTCATTCGTAATAAGGAAGATGTAGATAGATTGTCGGAAAGTTGGAGAATGTGGCAGACTGCTGCTGAAAACCCGCAATTACTGTATAAGCTATCTTTGTGCAGTAAATTAGCGAGTGATCAACTTGAATGGACAAAAAAGCTAAGCTTTAAACAGATGATTCAACTATTTAAAGAAAATCAGCCTTATCCTAATGAAACGTTGTTAAAAAATTTTGCAGTTAAATTTTTGTATTGGATGGATTATTATTTACCACAAATTTTTTCGGAGGAAAATCCAACGTCCCCCAAAATTGTTTTTATAGGTGACATTACGCAGCATGAATTACTATTTTTATATTTCTTATCGTCACTGGGGTGCGATATTTGTTACATGAATCCCAAAGGAGATATTGCCAATATGTACCCTATAATAGAAGCGTCTTCTACCTTACATATGTGTCGTCATTTCTATGAAAAAGAAATAACATTGCCTATTAAAAGTACTTCAAGACAATTGAACATTCCTGCTCAAAAAACGAATGCGACAGAGGAGTGGAGTTATGAGCAATTAGCCTCCTTAGCCACATCTGTTGTGATGATTAAGACCTTCGGGGAGGATGACAAGGTTTTATGCTATGGCTCTGGTGTCGTTCTCCACCAAGATGGATATATTTTAACAAACCTGCATGTTGTGGGTGGTGGAAAATATTATTCTGTGCTCTATGAAAATGATACCAACGAGTATATTACCCATCAATTTGTAAAATATCATGATATGCATGATTTGGCTATTTTGAAGGTAGACAGAATAAGCCATCCTTTACCTGTAAAAATGGATGGACAATTAGTTCGAGGGCAAAAAATTGTGGCGATTGGCAGTCCGTTAGGATTGTTTAACTCAGTTTCTGATGGGATTGTTTCGGGTTTTCGTGATATTCGGCAAATGTCTATGATTCAATTTACAGCCGCTATATCAAATGGCAGTTCAGGTGGTGCTTTATTGGATATGCATGGGCGATTGGTTGGTCTGATTACAGCAGGCTTCGATGATGGTCAAAACCTTAATTTGGCTGTACCTGCCAATCTAATTTATCAGTTTGCTCAAAACTTTATAGAAATACCGTGTTGAATTTCCACTATTCGACCATTGCTTTTTCTTCAGTAATCTTATAGAATGTAGAACGGTATAAATGAACGATATATAAATCCTTTAATACGGTCCAGAGAGGCTGAAAAGGGCTATGTGATATTTTTAAGCTAATATCTTTGCTTTGTCATGCCCTTTTGTCCTCTGTGACGGAAGGGCTTTTATTATTGTTTCGTACCCCTCTTTTAAAGGAAGTCCCGTGAGGCTTCAAAAGAGAATGGACAAGACAGCTATAATCCATTCACTAAAAGAGATCGACAACTAGAAAATGGAGGCTAAAAAGAATGGATTATCGTAAAAAAACCGTGGTTGCTTCAGTGGCAGGGCTAACGCTAGAAGGAATGGACATTATGTTTATTTCCTTTGCTATGACAATGATTATTGCAGAATTTAATATTGATCTTGCAACAGGTGGATTGATTTCATCCATCACGAATATTGGGATGCTACTGGGTGGTATTATTTTCGGTGTATTAGCAGATAAATATGGTCGAGTAAAAGTGTTTACGTATACGATTATTTTGTTTGCCATCGGAACGGCCTTAACAGGAGTAGCAACAAGTATTGAACAAGTTTATGTTTATAGATTTATCGCTGGTTTAGGTGCTGGCGGAGAATATGGTATTGGGATGGCGCTTGTGGCGGAGGCCTGGCCAAAGAATAAACAAGGTAGAGCATCCTCTTATGTCAGTGTAGGTGCACAATATGGAGTAATTTTAGCTGCTTTATTAAGTGCTATTATTTTACCAACTTTAGGGTGGCGTGCATTATTCTTTGTAGGATTACTACCAGTTATTTTCGCCTTTATCGTACGTAAAAATATTGATGAATCACCAGAATGGTTAGCAGCGCAGAAACAACAAAATAATAAGCAAGAGAACGGGAAATTAGCACAATTATTTGCTTCACCTCGTATCACCATGACAACACTCTCCCTAATTCTAATGGCAACTGTTCAAATTGCAGGCTATAATGGTCTAATGATTTGGCTACCTTCGATGTTACAGAAATCGCAAGGTTTATCGGTTTCAAGCTCAGCATTGTGGACAATTAGTACCGCAGTTGGCATGATCATTGGAATGCTGACGTTTGGCAGATTTATGGATCGTTTTGGTGCAAAGCGAACATTCGGGATCTTTTTAGTAGCCTCTTCATGTGCTGTATTCTTTTACTCGTTTGCAACAGGTGCAGTAGCGATATTAGTAGGCGGTGCGGTTGTAGGATTCTTCTCTAATGGTATGTTTGCAGGGTATGGTGCATTAATTAGTAGCTTTTATCCAGTACAAATTCGCAGTACAGCAACAAACACCATTTTTAACTTTGGACGAGCTATAGGTGGGTTTTCACCAATCTTTGTAGGCTTTATTTTACAAAGCTACGATATGACTGTCGTGATGATTTACTTAGCAGCACTGTATTGTATTTCCTTTATCGTTATGCTAACGCTTAAGAGCTCAGGGAAGGAATTGCAAACAGCATAATTTTATAGAGCACGAAAGAACGAATTCCAATTATGTAAATGGGATTCGTTCTTTTCTTATTAGTATTTAATTATAATAAACCTTTTGAACGTTTTTCAGCGATTTCAACAAGGCGTTTTGTAATCTCTCCTCCAACGGAACCATTTGCGCGAGAAGATGCTTCTGGCCCAAGCTGAACGCCAAACTCTTGTGCAATTTCATATTTCATTTGATTGACAGCCTCATGTACTCCAGGTACTAGAAGTTTATTTGAACTGCGGTTATTGTTAGCCATTGTTCTCACCTCCTTGACCTTAGAATGGTTGCGATTAAATTTTTCATACATTTAAAAAGTAGGAAATGCACACGCTATTTGCTAACAACAACAACTTGTGGAAAGCTAGCAATAATCAGCAAACTCTCTGTTATAATTAAGCCTGGCTCTTTACTATATAAGGTTAATTAAAGGAGGAACATATAAATGACAAATAATGATATCTTAATTCGTTTACGCTATGCGTTCGATATAAAAAATGTAGATATGGTAGAAATTTTTAAACTTGGTGGCATGGATTATTCAAAGGAAGAAGTATTAAATATGCTGATTAAGATTAATGATGAGGAAGAAGCGCCAGAGGAATACATCAAATGTAATAATAAAATGTTAGAGGCATTTTTAAATGGATTAATTACTTTTAAACGCGGGCCTCAGAAACCAAGAGAAGGACAGGCTGTTGGACCTTTACCTGTGTCAGGTAAAGAAAGCCCAAATAATATGCTGCTAAAGAAAGTAAAAATTGCTTTAGCTTTAACAACTGAGGAGATGCTTGAGATTTTATATGACGGCGGCATTAAAGTTACAAAAGGTGAATTAGGTGCTATTTTAAGAAATCCAAGTCATCGTAATTATAAAGAGTGTGGCGATTCATTCGTACGAAATTTTTTAAGGGGCCTAACATATAAATATAGAGCATAATGCACAATGGATATCAATCATAAAGTGCCATTTTTTTCTTTAAAACTCGTTGACAATTTGTGACGAAAATGTGTACAATAAAATTATCACAAAATGTTCACAAAAAAGATGAAAAATGTTCACAGACAAAGGGGTGCTTGTATGATTTATTTTGACATCTTATTAGTAGCTATTGCATGTATTACAATGCCTTTTATTGTTGCAGTTATGTTAGATATTTTTTATGCGGAACGAAAAAAAGTACGCTTTTCATTACGTCGTACTTCCGTATGGTATATCGCTATGTTTGCGTTATCCTTTATACCTTCCGTATTACTTGTCACACAAAACGTATAATTTATTCAAACACTTAGGGGTAAGTGAATTGAAAGTGGACAGCTACAACGCTAATTGAGGTTGTAGCTGTTTTTATTTTGTTCAATAGATGAATCATAATTAAGTAATTTATATAATTATTAATGAAGGAACAGCTAGTATAAAATATGTATGTTTTAAGTAGAGAGCATTGACTACTTTTACCTACTGTGTTAATTTTGGTAGGGAAATATAGGCAAATTTACTGAAAAGTAAAGACGCAAAGCTACAGGTCTAAGGCAATAAATGCTATGGCGGCTGGGTTGCAAAAGAGTGCTAGTTGTATCATTCTCATTCTAGTTTTTGTTCTTTTATGCCTATTTCTTTTGAAATAGGCATTTTTTTGCAAGTAAAGTTCAAAGGAGGAAAAGGGGAAATGAAGTTGTTAAAAAACACATCATTAAAAAATAAGCTTTTACTAACAGTCTCTATCGTTGTATTACTGCTTATCGCTATTATTACGACGCAAAGTATTAGTGAATTGAATAATCGGATGAATGTGGATTTGGAGCAAGAATTAAAAAGTGTTGGTTTATTAACAGCTATGAACTTAGACAGTGATGAAGTAAAAGATTTGCTGTCCGAAAAAGGGGAAACAAACGCAAAGTTTACAAAGATCCAAAAGCAACTTGATATGATTCAGGACCAGCAAGGTATTATGAGCTGGAGTTATATTTGGGATGTCAAGGATGAGGGTGGCGTCAATCCAATTGGCTATACCTCTAATCTAAATGAAGTATATGAAGCCGGTGAAATTTTTACTGATTTAGCGGATGAACATGTAGAAACAGCAAAATTAGCTATTGAAAATAATAGTACAGAGGTAACTGATATATTCGAGGATCCTTTTGGTTCTTGGAGAACGGTTTTTAGTCCTATTAAAGATGATAATGGCCAACTGATTGCCCTATTAGGGATTGATTACTCCGCTGATTATATCAATACGATTATTAAAACAAGTGTGATTAAGCAAATTGTCATTGCCATTATCGGCATTTTAATTTTATTAGTTTTAGTTTACATAATTATAGATCGACTATTAAAGCCACTGAAAAAAGTAGTGAACGTTGCCAATCAAGTGGCAAATGGTGAATTAATAGATGTGGATTTAGAGACATCGAAGGATGAAATTGGTAAATTATCTGAATCCATTCGTACAATGGTGGCTAATTTGCAACATATTATTTTAAACATACGCAATACATCCAATCACGTTTCTTCAGCAGCCAATCAATTAACGGTACATGCTGGTGAAACTTATAACAGCTCAACAAATATTGCACTAGACATGAATCAAATTACACAAAATGCTGAGGCCTCGATGACCATGACAGAGGAAACAGCTGCTGCTATGGAAGAAACTGCAACAGGTATTCAGCAAATTGCTGATTCTGCAAATGTAGCTGCGGAATCCTCTATTTCAGCATCACAGGCTTCTGAACGAGGCAATGAAGTTGTACAACAAGTTATTGCTCAAATGGAGTTAATTAATGATTCTGTTGAACAAATAGGGACAACCATTAATGGACTACATGTTAATACTAAAAAAATAAGTGAAATTGTTAGCTTAATTACTGCTATAGCTGATCAAACAAATCTATTAGCTTTAAATGCTGCGATCGAAGCGGCACGAGCAGGTGAACACGGTAAAGGCTTTGCCGTTGTTGCGGATGAAGTGAGACGCTTAGCTGAACAATCCTCTCAATCAGCAACAGAAATTTACAATTTAATTAGTTCTATTCAGTCTGATTCAAACGCTTCTATCACGGTTATGGAGAAAGGTAAAGAGGATGTTAAGGTAGGGATGGCATTTACCAATGAAGTAGGCGAAATCTTTAAAGAAATTCTTACTTCCTCAGAAGAAGTAGCTAGCCAAATACGTGAAATTTCAGCAGCCTCACAACAAATTTCTGCATCCTCAGAAGAAGTGGCGGCATCTGTTAATAATATTAAACAATCTGCAGAGCAGTCAGCAGAGTTCTCTTCAAATGTCTCGAATTCTACACAAGAGCAATTATCTACCATGCAGGAAGTAAAGGATGCCTCTTCATCACTGGGCAAAACAGCAGAAGAGCTGCAAGGTCTAGTGGCAAAATTCAAATTGGAGAATGATCATAATGGACATTAATTTTACAGGAAAAAATGTTTTAATTACAGGCTCTAGTAAAGGAATCGGTAAAGCAATTGCTTTAGGCTTTGCGCAACATGGAGCCAATATTTTAATTAATTATATTGGGGATGAGCAAGAGGCAGAAGCTGTACGTGCAGAAGCAGAAAAGTTGGGTGTGAAAGCTTTAATATTCCACGCAGATGTTTCTAACTCTCAAGAAGTACAAGCGATGCATCAATTTATGGACGAGCATCTCGGGAATCTTGATATTCTTGTAAATAACGCTGGATTTGCACAGGGTTCCAGCATTACAGATTTAACGGATGAGCAGTGGGATCGTATGATTAAAGTTCATTTATATGGCTGTTTCTATAATTGCCGTGAAGCAGCAAAAAGAATGAAGGAACGTAATACAGGAAAAATCATCAATATTTCATCTGATATTGGTAGCTTGGGTTGTGAAGAATTCACGCATTATTCAGCTGCAAAGGGTGCTATTAATGCTTTTACAAAGGCTTTAGCAAGAGAATTAGCACCTTCTATACTTGTCAATGCAGTTGCTCCTAGTGGAACATTTACGGACATTCTACAAGAGTTTGGCGATAACTATGTGGAGGAAGAATCCGCAAAATATCCATTAAAACGTTTAGCACAACCAGAAGAAGTTGCGAAAAGTGTATTATTTTTAGCCTCTAATCATGCTGACTTCTATACAGGTCAAATTTTAACGCCAAATGGTGGGGTCGTAATGAACGGTTAATGGAAAACGAAGGAGTAAATAATGTTAAATATTATTATCTTTTGCTTATACTTATTATTTATCTATTATATTGGCTATAAAGGCTATAAGCGTGTCAACACAGCCGAGGATTTAATTGTTGCTGGCTGGAGCATGCCTTTATCCGTTGTCACGGGTAGTTTAGTCGCTGCATTATTAGCAGCTCCCTTCTTTTTTGCAGCGGTAGGCTCTGGCTATACAAGTGGTGGCTTTGAAGGTTCGGCAACAATGGGTGGTTTAGGGACTTGTATGATTCTTGGAGCACTCATTTGGACAAAGCCATTGCGACGTTTAAAGGGCTGGACATTAGCAGATTACTACGGTTTACGCTATGGCAGTAAAAAGCTAGGAGCCTATACAGGGGTTGTTATGGCAATTGCTTTTGGAGTTTTTAATGCAGCGGCGTTAACAGTTGGTGGAACGTATATTATTCAGCAATTATTGCAAATTGATTTTATACCTGCGGCGCTTCTATTTGTATCGCTAACGGCTATTTATTCAGTTATTGGTGGTTTATGGGCAGTAGCCTATACTGAAATCGTACAAGGTGCACTTGCAGTGGCAGGTATTTTGGGTATTACCATTTTTATTTTGTTTTACTATCCAGACGTTACATTTAATCCCGAGTGGTGGAATATCAGTACATTATTTGAGAAGGCAGGAGCAGAATTCTGGACTTTGTATCTTGTACTAGCACTTGGAGATATCCCTGCAGTTGACCTTGGGCAGAGGGTAGCTGCTGCAAAAAGTCCACGGGTGGCACAACGAAGCATGATTATTGCTGGTATTATTGTCATTGCAATTAGCTGGATTCCAGGGATGCTAGGGGAAGCCTTTAAGTCTATTTATCCTGAAAGCACAAACCCAGAAACATTGATGCTTACCTTTGCACAAGGTTATTTTCCTCCTTTATTAGCAGCTATTTTCTTAACAGCCATGGCAGCCATGGGGATGTCTACAGTAGCTGCATGTTATGTAGCGACTTCAGGGATTGTGACAAAGAATATTTATTTAGATTTTATTAATCACAATCCTGATCCTAAGAAGCTATTAAGATTTTCGAGATCTATTATTCTAGCTAGTGCTTTATTAGGTTTAGTGCTAGCTGTAAGCTTCCAAAAAGTAATTGATTTAGCTTATTTAGCTTGGGATATTATATTCGTAACAATATTCTGGCCAATCGTTTTAGGACCATTTTGGAAACGTGTCAGTACACCAGCAGTTTGGGCAAGTATTTCCGTTGGCTTAGTTTATTACATTGTGACATCACTAACATTCGTACCTAGTCTGACAATCCAATCAGAAGGCTTCATAGGTCTATTAAATGAATTATGGCAGGCTCCTGTATTTTCAGGTGTTGTTATAACTGGTATCACAATTGTCGTGGTGAGCATACTCGTTCCGCCATCTGAGCATGTTCTTGAGATGCATAAAATAGAAAAAGATAAAACATTAGACGACGTAAGTAGTAAAGAAGAGCTAATTGGTCGTTAAAAGCAAAAGCACGGATTCATTGTAAAGTTCAATGAATTCGTGTTTTTTATTAGAATGAAACGATAGAATCAAGAATACTATTGCTAGTACATCATCTGAATTTTTCTAGTGATTATCTTGATAAAGGCGGGAATTGGATGAAAAATATTTTCTTCATTTTATTAGGGATTGTCTATCTTTATCTAGCAAATGCCATTGAATTAGTCATTATTAAGCAACTATTTTTTTTAATCGGGCTGGCTTTAGTCGGTCTAGGGAGTATCCGTTATTTAAAAGAGCGTTATATTTCCATACAAACTTTGACAGCCATGACGGAAGCTAGTGAGGAGGAGATAATGGCTATTCCTCATACACAATGTACAGTTTCCAATGATGCTTTAAATGCTTTACTGTTAAATGAACAGACAAACATGCTTATTTTCGCCCGAAGAGAAGCTTTAGACGAAGAACTAAAAATTATAGAGGTTCCATTTAACAGAATATATGAGGTTGCCATCATGGAAGATGAAGTATTTACGGTTAGAACAAAGAATCATCTAATGAGTGGTTCCTTACTTGCTGAAGCAGATGAAATAGAAGAAGAGGAGGTAGAAGAAGATACAATTTCACAGCTATCGCTAAAGTTAGTAGTAGATCATTTATCAGAGCCTATTCAAGAATATATGTTCATGGATAATAGTGAAGATCCAATATCAAAAGAGGAGGACGACTATAAAGAAGCCATAGAGCTTTGTGAGAAATGGTTTCAAAAGATAAGTGTTATTATTAAACGTCATGAACTGGAACGAGTGCCAATAAGTCATTGGCAATAAGAGAGAAGGCTATCTCAAAATAGAAAAATTTGAGATAGCCTTTGTTGTTTAGATGATTAAATTTTAAATTGCTGTAGCTGCGTATTTAACTCTTCGGCCATTCCAGCAAGCTGATTTGCACTTCTAGCGATTTCATCCATTGTAGCGGCGGTTTCCTCAACAGTTGCTGTTGTTTGCTCAACGCCAGCAGCGGATTCCTGTGAAATGGAGGCCATATCATCAATAGAAGCATTAATGGTTTCCGAATTTTGAGCAAGCTGATTTAAATTCGTTGTAATCGTTGAAATATTAACTATCATATCCCCAACAGCATCAGAAATTTTTTCAAATGTTTCATTAGTTTCATCGAGCTGTGTGGTTCCTCTTTTTACTTCCTCATAGCCAGTCTGAAGGGCAGATGTTACATTGCCAGTCTCACCTTGAATACGCTGGACAATTGTTGCAATATCCGTGACAGAGAACTGTACTTGCTCAGCAAGCTTTCGGACTTCATCTGCCACAACAGCAAAGCCCTTGCCATGCTCACCTGCTCGTGCTGCTTCGATTGCTGCATTTAATGCAAGTAAATTTGTTTGGTTTGAAATATCATCGATAACTGACACTAGCTTGGATATTTCAGCAGACTGTTCATTTAAATTTTCTACCTTTTTCACAGAGTCTAATACAATTTCATTTATTGTAGCCATTTGTTTGGTAGATTGCACCATTAAACTTTTCCCTGAAACCGTTAATTTTTGAACATGACTAGAATGTTCGCTTAATTCAATGCCCTCTTGTGTAGTTTCATGAATGCTACGCTTAAATGCTGTCATTGTTTCTGCCAAATCACCTGTGGTAGATGCTTGTGTTTCTGTACCAGATGCCAGCTCTTGCATCGTTACTGTAATTTGCTCAGTACCTGCTTGTACCTCATTCGATGATTGAGCAAGTTCTTCACTACTAGCTGCTACTGTTTCAGAAACCGAGTAGATAGATTGGATCGTTTGTTTTAATTTTTCGTTCATGTCATTGGCTGCTACCATTAACGTTCCAATTTCATCTCGTGTTTTTACAGGCAAAGGCTCTAGTTGCAAATTTCCATCTGCTAATTCTTTCATCCGGTCGGCTACTACTGTAACAGGTTTAGAGATGGTACTGGCTGTGATAATGGCAATTAGAATACCAGCTATAGTTAGAATCAAGCTAAAGACGATACCAATTGTTCGATTCTCAGAGCTAGTTGATACAACATCATTACCGACATCTGTAATGGCTTTAGCGCGTTCATCTGCCAGTTTTTCGTAACCATATCGCACTTTCGTTACGAGTTCATGTGTATCCATTAAATTTTCTAAAGCTAATTCTTTATTGCCCTTTTGGTAGATATCAAATACCTCTGTATTGACAAGGGTACTCCAATCTCGGGCAATTGCTACAAGTTGATCGCGTTCATCTGATTTTTCATATTTGTCTAGAATAGCGTTATTTTCCTCAGCCATTTTGCGATACTCATCAAATGATTCTTTGTATTTTTCGTCACCTGTCAACACATAATTTAACGCTGCAGATAGGCGGACACTCATAGAGAGTGCTAAATTTTTACTTGCATCTAAAACAACTAAATCTTCTTTCACTAAATCTTTTGCTTGTTTTTCCATATTTGTATTGGAATTGTAAGTGTAGGTTGTAAAGCTAACTACTAAAACTAACAAAAGAATAAATGCACTTAAAATTCGTGTTTTAAGTGTTTTAAACTTGATAATGCCTTTCATTTTCCCATCCCTTTACTATCTCATTGAGAAATTTTTTCAACACAAGTATTATTTTATAACTAATTATGCGTATTAATAAGCCTTTCGATAGAAATATTTAAAAATAGTTTTTTAGTACAATGATATAATTATTTTCCTTTTCTTAATAGTTAAATATATACAGATGTCTAACAACTAATTTATATGTTTATGTAGAATTTCCTATATAGAAAGAAAATACACCTGAAGCAAAATGCTTCAAGTGCCATAAGTAAAGGATTCTCTATTGTTTTTGATTTTTCGCCTGGCGTTCCCACTGTAGAAGGGAAGGATAAGGGTCAAAAGCCCATTCCGTTTTTCCATTAAATTTATAAATACCATAATGAAGATGTGGAGGGAATTTGCCCGATGTACCTTCTTTTCCATAGCCAGAGCTTCCAACATAGCCAAGAACAGTACCAGGTTTTACAATTGTACCTACTTCAATTTCCTTATGATAGCTACCGAGGTGGGCATAATAGTGGTAGGAATTATGATTGTCCCGAATACCAATACGCCAGCCACCAAATTGATTCCATCCTTTTACCTCAACAATTCCAAAAGAGGTAGATAATACAGGCGTTCCATAGCTGGCAAAAATATCAGTTCCCTCATGAATACGGCGTCCACCCCAACCACGATTGGCGCCCCAAGTGCCCCTGTAACTGTAATCAGAGCGGATATTTAGCGGGAAGGTATGTGCATCAAGTTCTATAGTTTTAAAATGTCTGTACAATGTGGAGATGGTAAATATTTGATTGACTGCTTCTTCGCTTCCGTAATATTCCCATAATGCTAATTTAAAATCCTCATCTGTTGTTCCAAATTTCCCTAAATAACTAGCCATCGAAAAAATGACATCCTCATCATCCTTTGGACTAGCGATTCCATCATGATTACCGTCAAGGCCCATTCCTCCGAAATAGCTAATTGTCTCAGGAGAAGTGTCTTCCTTTACAGGATTTAATGCACCTGACCAGTATTCATCAGAAAATTGGATAGCCAAATAGCCTTCTCGTTTAGGGATGTCTTTACGAACTGATTGTAGGTTTCTCTCATACTGATCGATAGCAGCTAAAAAATGCCAGGGAATGAGTAATTCATCGAATTGTACATAATAGGACATACGCTGCTGTAAAATTTCTTCTTCTGTAAGATCCTCCTTTGCAAAAGAGGCAGAAGGGTACAGCATAATCCCTAAAAATAAAAATGTGAAAAGAAATATAAAATGGCGATGCAATGATGGACCTCCTTTCTAACGTTAGAATAACCGAAATTTTTATCTTCATTCAGTAAGGTTCTATGTATGAAAACAGTTGATATATCGGCAATTTTTTTGCCCCCAAAAATAGAAATAATAAGAAGAAACTTCATCAAAGAAAAAGTAATGGTATCATCATGCCATTAACTTCATACTATGTTATAAATCAAGCCCTGAATGGAGGGAAGGCTATTAACATTTTAGATAAAGTGAAAAACTATCGCGAAGAAGAAAACAGGCTGAAGTGGGAAGGGACATTTGCAGATTATTTAAACATCATTAGGGAAAGACCTGAAGTTGCTCAAACAGCCCATTCACGCGTCTACAATATGATAAAAAGTTCTGGTGTAGAGGAACGCGATGGGCAAAAAATGTACAAATTTTTCGGACAAGAAATTTTTGGGCTTGAAACAGCAATTGAAAGACTGGTGGAGGAATATTTCCATCCAGCAGCACGCAGGTTAGATGTTAGAAAACGTATTTTATTATTAATGGGACCAGTTAGTGGTGGTAAATCAACTATCGTTACCTTACTAAAACGCGGATTAGAGCAATATTCGCGAACAGATGAAGGTGCAGTTTACGCAATTAAGGGATGTCCAATGCATGAAGATCCGCTCCATTTAATTCCACATCATTTGCGTAATGAGTTCTTTGAGGAATATGGGATTAGAATTGAAGGAAGTTTATCGCCTTTAAATACAATGCGTCTTGAAAAGGAATACGATGGACGCATTGAAAATGTAATGATTGAACGTATTACTTTTTCAGAAGATAAACGTGTGGGTATAGGGACATTTACACCATCAGACCCTAAATCACAGGATATTGCAGATTTAACAGGAAGTATTGATTTTTCTACAATTGGTGAATTTGGTTCAGAGTCGGATCCTCGTGCTTACCGCTTTGATGGGGAGCTGAATAAGGCCAATAGAGGAATGATGGAATTCCAGGAGATGCTAAAACTAGATGAAAAATTCTTATGGAATTTATTATCATTAACGCAGGAAGGAAATTTCAAAGCAGGAAGATTTGCTTTAATTAGTGCAGATGAGTTAATCGTTGCTCATACAAATGAAACAGAGTATCGTTCATTTATTTCGAACAAAAAGAATGAGGCATTACATTCTCGAATTATCGTTATGCCAATTCCCTACAACCTCAAAGTTAGTCAGGAAGAGCATATTTATGAAAAGATGATAAAAGAGAGCGATATGTCCCATGTCCATATTGCACCGCATGCTTTAAAGGCCGCAGCAATCTTTTCGGTTCTCACTCGTTTGGAAGTTCCGAAAAAACAAGGTGTGGATCTAATTAAAAAAATGCGCTTGTACGACGGAGAAAATGTGGAGGGATTTAATTCCGTTGACTTAGAGGAGCTGAAGAAAGAGTTCCCGAATGAAGGCATGAACGGTATTGATCCACGCTATATTATTAACCGTATTTCTTCTGCTATTATCCGCAAAGAGATACCATCGATAAATGCATTAGACGTTTTACGAGCATTGAAGGATGGGTTAGATCAGCATGCATCGATTTCTCAAGAGGATCGTGAAAAATACATGAATTACATTGCGGTTGCTCGTAGAGAATATGATGAAATTGCTAAAAATGAAGTACAAAAGGCTTTTGTGTACTCCTATGAGGAATCAGCAAAAACATTGATGAATAACTACCTTGATAATGTAGAGGCATTCTGTAATAAAAATAAAATTTATGATCCACTTACTGGGGAAGAAATGAATCCAGATGAAAAATTAATGCGCTCGATTGAGGAGCAAATTGGCATTTCAGAAAATGCTAAAAAGGCATTCCGTGAAGAGATTCTCATTCGAATTTCTGCCTATGCACGAAAAGGTAAACGTTTTGATTATAATTCTCATGAAAGATTGCGAGAAGCCATTCAGAAGAAATTATTTGCAGATTTGAAAGATATCGTTAAAATTACTACTTCTTCTAAAATGCCAGATGAATCTCAACTGAAGAAGATTAATGAGGTTGTGGCAAGGCTTGTTGATGAACATGGCTATAATACAACATCAGCAAATGAGTTGCTACAGTATGTAGGAAGTTTGCTCAATCGATAACTTGATGTTCATTGTTCCAAGTAAGATAGGAGTGTCCCATTTTTAGGGCACTCCTTTTATTATCAGGAGGAGAAGATGTCCGAGACTTTGAAGAGATACTTTAGAGCATGGTCGAAAAAAATCTGGACGTTTGAGGCGTGATTGATAAATATACAATTGATTTTATGAAAAAAGTTCAAAAATTTAGCTCACAAGCATAGTATAGAAAAAGCGAATTTGATAGATGGGTGAGGATAAAAATGACTGAACACGAAAATAAACGCTTTGTCATTTCTCAGGAAAATTGGTCCCTCCATCGTAAAGGGCACCAGGACCAACAACGCCATATGGAAAAAGTGAAAGATGCGATTAAAAATAATTTACCTGATTTAGTTAGCGAAGAAAGTATTGTGATGTCCAATGGTCGCGAGGTTATTAAGATACCAATTCGGTCACTTGATGAATATAAAATTCGATATAACTATGATAACTCTAAGCATGTAGGGCAGGGACAAGGGGATAGTAGTGTTGGAGATGTAGTAGCGCGGGATGGCAGTAAGGCCAATCAGGCTCCAGGTAAAGGAAAAGAAGCGGGTGACAAGCCTGGCCAAGATTATTATGAAGCGGAAGTCAGTATTGAGGAAATTCAAAATGTTTTATTTCATGAACTAGAGTTACCTAATTTACAGCAAAAAGAAAAGGCAGATATTAAAACAGAAAAAATAGAGTTTAATGATATTCGTAAAAAAGGACTCATGGGTAATGTCGATAAAAAGCGTACCATTTTAAATGCATTAAAGCGCAATGCGATGCATGGGAAAGCAGAAATAACGCCAATCCACAATGACGATTTACGTTTTAAAACATGGGATGAAGTGGAGAAGCCAGAATCCAAAGCAGTAGTGCTCGCCATGATGGATACAAGTGGCTCAATGGGCGCATTTGAAAAATATTGTGCGAGAAGCTTCTTCTTTTGGATGACGAAGTTTTTACGGTCAAAATATGAAACAGTAGAAATTGAATTTATTGCTCATCATACTGAGGCAAAGGTTGTCACAGAAGAGGAGTTTTTTACAAAGGGCGAAAGTGGTGGAACCATTTGTTCTTCAGCTTATAAAAAGGCATTGGAATTAATTCAGGATAAATATCATCCGTCTCGCTACAATATTTATCCTGTCCATTTTTCAGATGGTGAAAATATATCGATGGACAATGAAAAGTGCTTGAAGTTAGTAGGAGAGTTAATGGATGTATCCAGCATGTTTGGCTATGGTGAGGTGAATCAGCATAACCGTTTCTCAACGCTTATGTATACGTATAAAAAAATTGATGATCCTAAATTCAGATACCATATTTTGAGAAAAAAAGGCGATGTGTATGACGCCTTAAAGAGCTTTTTCAAGAAAAGTGAAGAGTAACATGGAAATATCCTCAGCACCACGTTCAAAGGAGGGGGCGTAAAATGGACACAAAAGAGCTTCATCGTGCAATAGATGAAATTACCGAAATTGCCTCAAGCTTTGGCTTAGATTTTTATCCAATGCGTTATGAAATTTGTCCAGCAGATATTATTTATACATTTGGCGCCTACGGTATGCCCACGCGCTTTTCCCATTGGAGCTTTGGAAAACAATTTCATAAAATGAAGCTTCAATATGATTTAGGACTTAGTCAGATTTATGAGCTTGTCATTAATTCAAATCCTTGCTATGCATTTTTACTCGATACCAATACTTTAACCCAAAATAAATTGATTATTGCCCATGTTCTAGCACACTGCGATTTCTTCAAAAATAATATACGTTTTTCTAATACAAGAAGAGATATGGTAGAAAGTATGACCGCAACTGCGGAGCGAATAGCTGGCTATGAGAGAGAGTATGGCAAGGATGAGGTGGAGCAGTTTTTAGATGCTGTTTTAGCTATTCAAGAACATATTGATCCGTCAATTTTAAGACCGAAGCTATCCTGGAGTGAAGAGGATGAGCTTGAGGAGGAAAAACCACCAACAAAATCACCGTATGATGATTTATGGAGTATAGAAGAAAAAGAAAAAGTTTATAAACCAATTCGACGCAGATTAAAGCAATTTCCTCCTCAGCCAGAAAAGGACCTGTTGTTATTCTTAGAGGAACATAGCCGTGAATTGGAAGACTGGCAACGAGATATATTAACAATGATGCGAGAGGAAATGCTTTATTTTTGGCCTCAATTAGAGACTAAAATAATGAACGAGGGTTGGGCCTCATTCTGGCATCAACGAATCATGAGGGAGCTAAAGTTAACTACTGCTGAAACTATCGAATATGCCAAATTAAATGCGGGGGTTGTGCAGCCCTCCAAAACATCGATTAATCCATATTATCTTGGGATTAAAATTTTCGAGGATATTGAAAATCGCTATAATAATCCTACCGAGGAAATGAAACGGTTAGGTGTTTTGCCAAATACGGGACGTGAAAAGATTTTTGAGGTAAGAGAGGTAGAATCAGATATTTCCTTTATTCGAAACTATTTAACAAAGGATTTAGCGAAGCGTGAAGATTTGTACTTGTTCCAAAAGAAAGGGAATGAATACCGTATAACGGATAAGGATCATGAGATAGTTCGCGATCAACTCGTATCCATGCGTGTAAACGGAGGCTTCCCATATATTGTGGTAAAAAATGGCGATTATTTGCGGAATGGCGAGCTATATTTAGTTCATGGCTATGAAGGGATGGAGTTAGATCCACACTATTTAGAAAATGTATTACCTTATATTTACCAGCTATGGGGACGTCCTGTTCATTTAGAAACCTATGTCGATAAAAAGCCGATGCTCTATTCATATGACGGCACAAAAAATTATAAACGCAATGTATAATAAAAAAACTTCTATCTGTTGAGGGTACCATCAAGCAGATAGAAGTTTTTTCATCGTGTTGAAAAACAAAACCATCAATAGTATTTTTTTTGAAAGGTCAACAATCGGTTGCAGGCTACTTGCTTTCCAGTGGCAGAGCACAGAGCCTCTTCGTGTAAAATGGCCTTTTTTTTGCTACTGACATGATCTTTTTGAAACCAATCTACTCATCTTCTTCAGTTAATACATCAGTTTCTTCATTACTTTCACTATGGTTAGAGGATGAATGAATATCACTTTCAATGACAAGACTATCCCGTACTTTAATGCCTTGTTGCCCACCAGCTTCGTCATTATTATTACCAGCAATACCACTTCTTCCATTACCGTCAGCAAATTGCGAATTGACGTTGCGTGTGTGACTACCGTTACTAGCATTTTGTCCACCTTGGTTGGCATTTGTGCCTACATCATGATTGATTTGGCCTCCGCCTTCTGCACGTTGCTCAAAGTGAAAATCTGTATTTCCTATATTGAATGTGAAGTTTATTGTTATATGATTTTTCCCTTGTTTGTTAGAGGATTCCTGCTCAGGTTCGTCAGGTCCATAAAATTTTTTAGAATTAAAACCAGACATCGTTTCTCCTCCCTTCCTTTCCTATTACTATTAAGATATTAGCGCTTCTTGAACCCACCTGTACGTGTAGCCATGTTACCTAGAGAAAAGGTAGGTGTGTCTAGGGAAAGCTCAACGATTTTTGCTATCTATCCAATAAATTTGTTAAAATGAATGAGATTTGATTATTTAGTGAATGGGAACGGAGAAGCAACATTGAGAACATTTAAAAAGGTTTATATAGAAATTACGAGTGTTTGTAATTTAGCATGCAGTTTTTGTCCACCTACAGCGCGTGCAAAGGGGCTTATAAAAGTCGAACAATTTAATAAAATATTAGATGAAATTCGTCCACATACAAAATATATTTATTTGCATGTGAAAGGAGAGCCATTACTACATCCAAGAATTGATCAGCTATTAGACGCTGCCCATGCAAAAGGATTCAAAGTCAATATTACAACGAATGGTACGCTAATCAAAAAAAATCGCGAGAAAATATTAGGAAAGCCAGCATTACGTCAAATTAATTTCTCGTTGCATAGCTTTGATGGGCATGAAGGCTCTGAAAATCGTGAAAAATATTTAGAGGATATATTGGATTTTGTGCGAGATTCTAGGGAATACAATACGATTATTTCCTATCGTTTATGGAATCTACAACAGGATCATGTTTCGGATGTTGCAGCTCGTCGCAACCGCGAGACTTTAGAAATATTAGAAAATGAGTATCATCTTGATTATCGTATAGAAGAAAAAGTAGAACCTGGTAAAGGTGTAAAAATTGCCCCTCATGTATATTTAAATCAGGATCATGAGTTTAGATGGCCAAGTCTCCTAGAGCCAGAGGATGAAGGTAAGGGTTTTTGCCATGCACTGCGTAGTCAAGCAGCTATATTGGTGGATGGTACCGTAGTACCTTGCTGTTTGGATGGGGAAGGTGTCATTAATTTAGGAAATGTACATGAAAAATCCTTTTCCGACATTGTTGAAGGGGAGCGTGCCAATAAGATTGTTGAAGGCTTCTCAAGAAGAGAAGCTGTGGAAGAATTATGTAGAAAATGCGGCTATCGTCAAAAGTTTGGTATGTAGCTACTAAAAGTTACTTTGAAATAAAAAAGCAGCTCCAATGGTCATTGACCGTTAGAGCTGTTTTTCTTTGATTGAGAATCAATCGTATCTAAAAAATCCTTCGTTATACGAACTACATATTTTACCTCGTCTAAATTTCGTTCTCTTAATAATGAGCGATGAATGTCTAGCATGAGGTTTTTCTCCTCAATATCAGTAACGCCAGATAATTTTTGAAAATTAAATAGCTCCTCAGGGGTAATGTCTAATGCCTTCATGATTGTTTCCAAAGTACTTAAGGTAATATTAGATTGTCCATGCTCAATATTGGAAACTCTTCCTTTACTGAAACCTAACTTCCCTGTTCTTTCAGCCACTTCTTCTTGGCTAAGTCCTTTAGATAATCGAATAATCCGAAGTTGTTCACCTACTAGCTTTAAAAAATCTGACATATGATTCACCTCTATGTTAAAAGCTAGTGAAAAACAATGGAAATGACTATACTATTATAGTGGTATAATAGAGAAAAAGTTACATTAAAATGGTACAATCTTTAGAGTAATACTTTTATCCAGACAAATGACCTAAATAAATAACTAGGTATGCGTTAATGAAGATTGTATTTAGGGTATTAATTGGGACAGAGGATTGGAGGGTTCATACATGGTGAAGCAGTTTTTTTTAGAAGAAATAGCAAAAGTCCAAATTGGTCATTTAATTGTGAACGATCAATGTTTTACTAGGGAAGGTACTCCTTTTATCACCAAAGCAACACTATTGAAATTATTGGTAGATGATGATGCTAGTCAAGTGCCAAAGATTGATCACACGGTTGATTCATTAAATTTGTCACTGGTACCTGCAAAAAGCATTCTTCTCAACAAATTAAATTTAAAGGAAACCATTATTTATCAATGTAAAAAAGCTGTGTGCATCGGTCATGATATCATTGCCATTATTCCAAATGAATCCATTGTTGTTAGTGACTATTTATTTCACTTTTTTAAATGGTATCAAATAAATAAAGAGAGGCGTCATATCCTTCGTTTAATAATTGAATTACCTCCTCTTGATATACAACATAGAGCAGCACAACTATTAAACGCTATTCAACATTTATTAATGAATAAAGATTCTTTAGTCACAGCGGTAGAAAAACTTCCACAGTATTTCGATAATGTGTCAAAACAAGTAAATCAGCATTCAAAAAACTTACATCATAGCTTTGAACAGCTCCAATATTTATATGCTGATATGTTACATAAGGTTTATAATGGAGATTTCTTAAATGATTCCTTTCAAAGGTTGAGCAATTAACATAAGTCGGTGCAAATGGATTGGGCAATCCTTGCACCGACTTGTTAAATTTCAATAATAATTGGTAAAATCATGGGCTTTCTTTTTGTTTGGGTAAATAAATATTGTCCAACAGCTCTTTTAATTTCTCGGCGAAGGACATGTATTTGCTGTCTGCCCTCTTCTTGAAGCTCATTGACGATTTCTTTGGTAAGCACATTGACTTTAGTTAACAGTGCCTCGAAATCTTTAGCATAAACAAAACCACGTGAAATGGTATCGGGTTCTGAAATAAAAGCACCGTCTGCTTTATTGAGTGTCAATACAATAACAAGCATTCCGTCTTCTGAAAGTTGCTTGCGATCACGGAGGACAATACCTTCCACCTCACCAATGCCAATCCCATCTACATAGGTATCCCCAGCAGGAATTTTCCGTGTCTGCCTTGCCTTTGAATTTTCAATATCAACTACATCACCATTTTTCATAATAAATGTATGTCCCTTTTGAACGCCAATAGATTCTGCTAATAAACGATGTTGATGTAACATACGATACTCACCATGAATAGGGATGAAGAATTTAGGCTTCATAAACGTCAGCATAAGTTTCAAGTCCTCTTGATGACCATGTCCTGATACATGCATACCTGTATGACTGGAAGAACCATAAATAACCTTAGCACCAAGCTGAAACAAATTGTCTACAATGCGAGAAACGCCCTTTTCATTACCTGGGATTGGTGAAGCCGCAAGAATGACTGTATCGTCTGGTAAAACTTTAATTTCGCGATGATTACCATTTGCTATTCTTGCTAGTGCAGCTAGAGGCTCACCTTGGCTACCTGTGCAGAGGACCACGACCTCTTCTGGTGGGAGGTATTTGACCTCTCGTGCATCAATTAACAGATCTTCTGGTACAAATAAATAACCTCGTTCAATCGCGACATCAACGACATTGACCATGCTACGCCCTACTAAAGCTAGCTTCCTATTGGTGGCAATTGCAGCATGTACGATTTGTTGGATGCGATTAACATTTGAAGCAAAGGTTGAGATGATTACTTTTCGTTCAGCATGTAAAAAGGCTTCCTCTATATGATGCCCTACAAGTTGCTCAGAAGGGGTCAAACCTGGTCTTTCTGCATTTGTACTTTCAGAAATAAGGACAAGCACACCCTTTGAACCGATTTCAGCCATTTTATGAATATCAGCAAACTGGTTGTTAACGGGCGTTAGATCAAATTTAAAGTCTCCCGTATGGACAACATTTCCTTCAGGGGTAGCTAAAACGATTCCTAAACAATCGGGTATACTATGATTGGTTCTAAAGAAACTAATATCGATTTGTCCTAAATGTAGTGCTGAATCAGCATGAATTTCAATTAAATCCGTTTCTCTTAAAAGTTTATGTTCCTTAAGCTTTAACTCAATAAGTCCGAGGGTGAATCGGGTAGCATACACAGGGACATTTAATTTTTTTAGTAAATAGGGAATTCCACCAATATGATCCTCATGTCCATGTGTGACAATTAATGCCTTAATTTTCTCCTTATTATCAAGTAAAAATGTAATATCAGGAATGATTAAATCAATTCCGAGCAGGGTTTCATCCGGAAATTTTGCTCCACAATCAATAATAATTATGTCATCTGCATATTGTACTACATACATATTTTTACCAATTTCATTTATCCCACCTAGGGCGAATATGGATAATAGCTGTTTACTTGTTGACAACGTATTTCCCTCCTATAGTTTTAAATAAAGCCATCTAAATGGTTTTGCCATAGATAGTATAGCTTTTAGCATTTCATCCTATACGAAATTTACAGTAAGACTAATTGTATAGCACGAAGAATAGAATGGGGAGATAACAGAAAGCAAAGACAGCTCGAGGGAAGTTTTTTAGTTTATTTCTCTAAAATCAAGATAAGAGGAGGTAGACCTTTGTCAAATTTTGTGCAACATGCCATTTTCGAGCATAGATTTTGGCTAGAAATCATGCAAAACCACGCTCAATTTATTCATGACGCCCTTTATCCCTCAGAAGAAGAAGATATTCAAAGAGCCCATACGTATATTTATCAATTCTCGCAGCTACTTACCTATGTCCCTTCACTCGATGATTCAAATGCTGTATCCTTTTCAGTGTCCGTGGACGACAATGTTGAGCAATTTAAGCAGTTCAAGCTTCGTCTACTCAGACATCAACTATTGGGGGATATTGGGATTCATTTAACGCCTACGTTTGTCAATCATATGGTTAATGAATTAGAAGAATATCAAAATGTGCTGGGTTATTTAAAAAAAGGAGAAGCACCACCTATTTTTCATGAGCTTCATCATCATTTAGTTTGGCTTTTAGATGCCTCCGGTCATGCAGGCATTATTAATGATGATTTAGATGGTGTTGAGAAGCGTTTGAAGCAAAAGAGCCATGAGTTTGCTCAACACTTTGAGCAATTTTATTTAAAGGCTGTTGAATTAACAGGCTATTTACGTACGAATATGAATTCCTTTCCTGCTTTAAAACGCTTTAGTAAAGATGTTGAGCTTGAAATGACATTATTTAAAACATTTTTAAGAGAACTAGAAGAAATGGAGCTAAGTGCAGAGGTGCTAGGTTCATTTACAGCTCCTATGGCGGATCATATGTGGCGTGAGGAGCAATACTATTTAACGAAGCTCGCACAGGCTAGAGAACAAGATAAGTAAAACAAGAGGCTATCTAAACTAACTAGATAGCCTTTTAAGTTAGGGATGAATCACTACTTCTGTACCTATTGGCACAATACTGGCTAGCTCTTCAACATCTCGATTTTGCATGCGGATACACCCATGTGAAACAGCATGCCCAATAGAGCTAGGATCATTTGTGCCATGAATTCCGTAGTGTTGTTTAGAAAGACTCATCCACATCGTGCCAAAAGGACCACCAGGGTTTGGCGCTTTATTGATGATCATAAAACTACCTACTGGTGTTTCGTGAAGCATGCGTCCAACTGCAATTGGGTATTGTTTTTGAAGGATATTATCTCTATATAAACGGAGCCAGCGATTGTTGGTAGATATCTCAATACGGTAAGGAATTGTGTCGGGCTCAGGCAAGCCAGGGATGACGATTTGTTGACCCATGAAAAGATGATCAGGCTGAATTCCTGGATTAGCAGCGAGAATGGATGCCAAAGATGTACGGTAATCTTGAGAAATTTGAGTAAGGGTTTCACCAGCTTTGACAGTATGAATCAATTATTGTTCCCTCCAATGCAAAGGTTTATTGCTCTACTATATGCATCAGATGTTTTATGTAATTTTAGGAATGCAAGGTTTTTCAGTTTCTGGACAGAATAAGCGGTGACATTGCAGGATTAAGGGGCATAAAGATGAAGGAATTTAAAATTACGTATTTTTTTGATGAGGTACATTATGTACGAAGATTCATTTTTATTGAATCGCAACAAGAGGCAGAAAAATTAGTGAAAAATGAACGTGATCAATATATCTCCTTTACGGATAGTAGGGGGATATACCATGAACTGCACACAAAACATGTACGAGTTATTCAAATAGCTGAGTATCATCGAATTGATAAAAGTACGAAAGAGAAAGACACATAATCTGTTCAGCATTACACACATTATAGGAAAAGGAGTGTGACAGAATGGACATCGAAAAAATACCACATGAAAAGAAAATGTTCATGAATTTAAATAGTAAGGACAAGCCTGACATGGTTGAATCAGATACGATTAGTCTTTTCGATCTGCATGAGGATATGCAAACTGTAGATGCCATTCCGATAGAGGAACTCAATAAGCGTGTAAAAAGAGAAGGCGACGAATTAATTGAAATGCAGCCAGATGAATTATAGGAGGTAAAAATGATGAATCGTGAAAAAGACATCCAGTTTACATCTGCAGGCACAAATATTAACGAAGTGAAGCAAAAAAATGCAGAGGCAGGATTATCCTATAATGAAGTGAAGGCCCTGTTAGCAAAAAGTGGCGGACGTGGAACATCTATTTATAGTGACACTGACATTGAAGAAGTAAAACAAGATATACACAAGCATCAACATTAAAGTTTTGGGAGGAGCAAGGTATTGAGCGCTCTTCCCTTTTTATTTTACAATGATGAAAAATAAAGGAGTTGTAAAAGCATGTCAACTGGAGAAATAAAATGTCCATTATGCGGAGGCGAAAACCATTGTGGCGTGGCAAAAGGTGAAAAAGAGTGCTGGTGTATGACAGTTAGCATTCCAGAAACCCTGTTAACTACAGTGCAAAGAGAGCCAAATCTATGCATTTGTTCAACATGCATAGCTACATATAAGAAAGAGCAAGTATAGTTTTTTACGATGATAAAGGTTGGTAAAAATTGAGCAATTGGTACAATTGTCTATCGCACAACAACCTAGCAGGCATACATTACTCTGAAAGGAGTGTGTCTAATGGCTAAACCAATTGAACTCAGTAATGTGACAAAGGCATATTTAGAGGAATATCAGCGAATCCTCAAAAAAATGATGCAGGGTATGACCTATGTAACCATTACTTGTAGTATCTCAGAAAATTTTATTAAGCAAATCATCCCTCATCAAGTTGCAGCAATACAAATGTCTGAAAATGTTTTACGTTATACAACGAATATACCTGTGCAAAATCTCGCCTTAGAAATCATTCGCACACATACAGAAATGGTTGAGAGTCTTGAAGCGATACAAAATCGATGTTGTGTCGTACAAAATTCAGAGTATGAATTATACGAGTATATGTGTGCTTACAAAGAAATTACAGAAGCTATGTTCAATGCAATGTGTGCTCCACCAGTCTCTAATAGCATTAATATCAATTATCTTCGGGAAATGATTGTCCATCATCAGGGTGGTATACGACTGGCACAAAATGTGCTTAGATTCTGCATCTGTCAAGAGTTAATTCCAATCCTACGTTGCATGATTCAAACGCTGTGTGAGCAACTAGAAGCCATGGAAAAGCTACTGGATAGTTTACAAAATTGCGATTGCGAGTGCTAGCACTAACGAGAAGTTTATATGGGAAGAAGGCGCTAAATCAATCAGGATTTTAGCGCTTTTTCTGCGTAAAGACAGT
The DNA here is from genome assembly GCF_001043675.1 of Lysinibacillus sp. LK3. Classification (NCBI taxonomy): domain Bacteria; kingdom Bacillati; phylum Bacillota; class Bacilli; order Caryophanales; family Bacillaceae; genus Lysinibacillus; species Lysinibacillus sp. LK3. The sequence goes on along the minus strand of NZ_LDUJ01000025.1, from coordinate 66,242 downwards.
GTTTAACTAAGAAAATAAGAAATTGTCAATAAAGTGGACGAAAAAATAATAAAGTGTAAAGAATTAAATGAGAATCTATTTTTGTCATTCTATTGTTGGTAAAATATATATGTTTTATTAGTTGAAGGTAATGAAGAGAAATCTATAATTGGCTTTAAAATATTGGTAATTTTAATTTACTTGAATACAACTAGGAGTGGGAGCTATGTTCAAAAGGAAGAAGATTAATCAAAGTTATGATTATTTTTCGGCTACGAAAAATTCAGACATCGAAACAAATGAACGCTTTAAAGAAAAATTGGATTTCCTTGCTTTATCTAGAATTAGAAGAGAATCTGTTGGGTTTTTACGTAAAATTTATGAGAATAATCGACAGCATATACTCGATAATTTTTATGCTCGTCTACTGGAAATCCCAGAGTTTAATCATGTCATCAATACACATTCGACAGTAGAGCGCTTAAAAGGATTATTTGATACACATTTTATTAGCTTATTTGATGATGAATTAGATTTAGATTATGTCTTTAAGCGTCGTAAAATTGCTTATGTTCATGCAAGAATTGGTGTACTACCGAATTGGATGATATCTGCCTATACACTGATTAATCAATTAATCATTCCACTTATTGTCAAAGAACTATCTCGTGATGAAGAAAAAATGCTGGATGTTTTATTGTCTTACGATAGCTTAGTAACAATTGATCAACAAATTATTTTGGAGACCTATATTGAAATTCAAGCAGGATCTGTAGTAAATGGATTAGGTGAAATAATTACTTATAATACACAGTTAGACACCATTAAGGAACTGATTGAATTTCAGGAGATTCAGCAACAGGAGATTGTTGCAGCAGATCAATTAATGCATGAGTTAGACGAAAGTATTGAAGAAATTGCCACATCAGTGGGTGATATTTCAGAGCAAACAAAGCATGCCTTTAAAAAATTAAATCAGGATTTGGAATCATTACAACAAGTATCATCTATTTTACAGACAACCGATGAAGGCCATAAATCAATGCAGGAAGATATTAGGCGTTTAGTTGAGCGTGTAAATAGTGTAGCGAAATTAATGGAATTAATAAAAAAAATAGCAGATCAAACAAATTTGTTGGCTTTAAATGCATCAATAGAGGCCGCTCGTGCTGGAGAAGCAGGAAAAGGTTTTGCGGTTGTTGCAGAGGAAGTTCGGAAACTTGCTGATGATACAAGTACATCTGTCAAATCTATACATACAGATATACAGGAGCTACTTCATATTACCCATAATATTAGTTCATTAACGACTCAATTTTCCCAAGATTTACATCAAGGTGTTACAGATACCTTATATATATCACAGACGCTAGCTGAGCTAAATAAAAACTTACAGCAGCAGGGGGCGCGCTTTGAGGAAATAGCTACAACGACAAAGGTACAGGCACAATCTGCTACTACTATTTCTGAACGTAACCATACAATTACAGAGAGCATGCAAAAAAGTAAGGTAATCGTTTTTGATATGGGCTCCGCCATTTATAAATTAAGTAAAATGATTGATGGATACCGATCCACAACAATTTCTAAAAACTTTATTATTAGCCAAGAGGATATTATTGAATTAGCTATTACCGATCACCTATTGTGGAGATGGAAAATCTACAATTTGCTACTAGGCTTTGAAACGATGACGGAGCAGGATGTAGGGTCTCCAAAAGAATCACGCCTTGGCGAATGGTACTACGGCACAGGAAAGAAACTGTTAGGTGATGAGCGTGTCTACGCAGAGTTAGAACAACCATTTATTCACGTGCATGATATAGCAAAAAAAGCAGTGCGTGAGTACAATGTAGGCAATAAAACGGGCGCTGAAAAATACCTGAAAGAAATTACGGATGAATCGTATGTTGTAATTGAAAAATTAAAAGAGTTAAAGGAAATTTTATTGAGTGAGAAAAAGCAATATATTCATTAAAAAATGGAAAGCAAGCTAGTCTACATACTAGCTTGCTCTTTTATAGATTAATAGGTGGAACACACATAAATGTCACTGTACGCTTTTGGCTATCATAAAGACACCATTCACGGTGATTGATAACAGAGCCTACATTCACACCATATTGTTTGTCTTGTAACGCAATTGGTTGCCCGTAGCGAATACGAATCGGCAGCTTTTTTTGTTGATGATAAAGACCTGATTCGTGACTATGCCCGAAGAAAAATAATGGTTTTTGAAAGTGTGGGAAAGTCGGTTGCCAGCTTACATTCCACCTAAATTGATGTCCGTGCATAAGCGTGGCTCCATCAATCTCTATTGTCTCTGGTAAAGCTTTAAAACGTTCAATGCCAGTGACCTGAGTAATACGTTCTTCTTGATTGCCTCGAATAGAGGGGAAGGTTAGCAGTTTTTCAAATTCACTTTCTACTATGGCCGCCTTTTGCAAAGGTAAGCCAGATATGGTTTGTGCCTTTTTCTTACTAACAGTGCATTCATATAAATCCCCTAACCCAATGATTGTTGCTTCCTCTGCTGTTTGTTGAATATGAGCTAGAACAGCTTTAGTGTCTTCTATATTAGAATGTAAATCTCCTAAAAGTGCATAAAGCATTTAAACCCGGCCTTTCCTAATAATAATCGTACAAGTATCATACACCTAATAGAAATTACTAGAAAAGTAAAATGTCTGTGAATATTTCGTTACTTCAGCTACATATTTTGAATGTGTGGAAAAATTGCCAAGAAATACATTGCTTGATAAAATATAATCGTAATTTTCAGAATTTTAAGAAGTTTAATAGTTTCCCATTCTTGTTTATTCAATAATAATAAAATGAAAGTATGGAGGGCTTATAATGACGAAGTTTATGACAGATATTCTGGAAGACTATGCAGGGCAGCAACCAAATGCAATTGCAACATTGTATGATGGAAAGGCAATAAACTATCATGATTTTTACCAACGTGTAGAAAGATTTGCGACTTACTTGCAGGAACAAGATTTTAAAAAGGATGATGTGATTGCCCTATATACGCTCAATTCAGATTTATTTTTAATCGCATATTTAGGTGTCCAATTAGCTGGATTTATTGTGATGCCAATTAACACTAAATTAGCTGCTCCTGAGGTTGATTTTATTTTTAATCATTCACAAGCAAGGGGCTTAATTTTTGATGAAAGATTAACAGAGGTATTAGAGGACGTTTCTTATTCATTCCAACATACAATCGGATTTCAAGAAATGAAAAACATAATTGAATATGATAATCGTGCTAGAAAAATTGTGCAATTAGAGGCTGACGATACGGCAGTGGTCATGTATACGTCGGGAACAACAGGTAAACCCAAAGGCGTCATGCTAACGCATCAGAATATCGTGGCTACAGCAGATATTTGGTCTTCTTCTATGAATATGTCTAGCAAGGACAAAATGTTTATTTGTACGCCTTTGTTTCATTGTGCAGGTCTTCATGTATTTGCTATGCCTATGTTTTATAGAGGGGGAACAGTGGTCATTGAAGAAGCATTTTCACCAACTAAAACGTTAGCTCAAATTGTAGCTACTGAGGCGACAATTTTCTTTGGTGTTCCATCTATGTATACCATTATATTAAATACTCCTGGATTCAAGGAACATAGCTTTAATCATTTACGTTTATTATGTTACGGTGCTGCCCCGATGCCTTATGAGCTTGTAAAGCAAGTGAAAGAAGCATTTCCGAATGTAAAGGTTCAAAATCTTTATGGTCAAACTGAAAATTCACCTGCAGCTACCTCTTTATTAGATACGGATGCATTGACGAAAATTGGCTCAGTTGGAAAACCATTAGCACAGACAGAGGTTTGCGTAGTTAATAGTGAAGGAAAGACCGTACCAGCTGGAGAGGTGGGCGAAATATGCGTAAGAGGACCACAAGTAATGAAGGGCTATTTACGCAATCCAGAGGAAACAGCAAGAGCGATTAGGGATGGCTGGCTGTACTCAGGCGATTTAGGACGCTTTGATGAGGAAGGCTATTTATATATTGTAGATCGAAAAAAAGATATGATTATTCGTGGTGGAGAAAATATTTACCCAATCGAAATAGAAGAAGTTCTATATCAAATGCCGGAAATTTTAGAAGCAGCAGTGGTTGGATTGCCACATGAAGTATATGGAGAAGTACCAAAAGCATTTGTTGTGTTAAAGGAAGGGAAGTCTCTTGATGAAAATTCGATACTATCCTATTGTCAAACACGACTTGCCAAATACAAAGTACCTTATGAAATTGAATTTTTAATAGAATTGCCACGAAATGCCTCTGGGAAGGTACTAAAGCATACATTACGGCCGAAAGTGACAACAATTTAAGACAGTTCAATTATCCTTTGGCATAATTGCTATCCAGATTTTTGGGGTTCACTGTCTTGTGTAACTCGTTATTAGTACAAAAAATAGTTACTAAATCAAGATAAAATAGGAACGGCTATGAAAGTATCGTATAATAGAGTCTACGACAAATTGAATAATGAGAATGGCGAAGGGGCTGCTCTTCGCCTTAGAATAGGAGCGGAATTTGTCTTGTGGACGGGGTATAAACGCTTTTTACTTATTGGCATTTTGATTATTATGTTACTTTCAGGCTGTCAGCCATTTTCTCAGCAAGATGCTGAACAAAAAAATCAATTAACGGTTTTAACAGTAGAATTTAATAGCGGGGCACCTATTCCAAATCTTTTCCTTACGGTTACAGATGTACAAACAGGTGATGTAGTGGAAGAAGCGATTGGTTCAGAAGAGGGAGAAGCTATATTTTCGAAGCTAAAGGCAGGGAGAGAATATGCAATTGCGGCAACGACACTTGAAAATAGTACGACAAATAATGGGTATACAACAATCGAGAATTTCACTTACGATACAACAAAGCCCTATTATCGATTGCAAACACACTTTTTAAGAGACGATCAGGAGTTAGATGTCCCTGTTGTCATGCAAAACCCCGAGCTGCCACATGGCTGTGAAATTACTTCACTTACAGCCGTATTAAATTATTTTGGAATGAATGTGTCAAAACTCGAAATGACTGACAAGTATTTACCAAAGCAAGAAATACGAACAGTAGGCAATCAACGTTTTGGACCAAATCCCAATGAAGCTTTTGCAGGTAATCCTCGTGATAAAGCTCGTGGCATGTATGTTTTTGCTGCTCCAATTGTCAAAGCAGCTGAGGCAGTTATTACAGATAAACAAGCTGACTTACATGTCAAAAATATGAGTAACGCCTCACAGGATGACATTTTACAGCTTGTGCGTGAAGGTATTCCTGTCGTGACATGGGTAACGCTAGATTTATCAAAGCCTAAACGAAAAGCAGAAAGAGGCTGGATTTATACAGGGGAAACGACTCGACATGATGCTTTTATGAACTTACATGCAGTCGTCTTAACGGGACATTTAGGTGATAAGGTAGTCGTAATGGATCCTTTAAAAGGGTATGTTACTTACAATGTCGATCAATTTTTCAAAAGTTATCAGGAATTAGGCAAACAAGCTGTAGCTGTTCATAAATAAGCTATAAATCATTAGTATGTTACACTAATAAAAAAGTAAAAGTGAGTTGAGTAGAATGGCCATTGAGCACGTTTTTTTACCTGTTTTACTTGGAGATGAAATGAATGCTTATGGCATGGCCCGAGCATTTTACGAAGCCTATGGTGTGAAGCCACTTGCACTAAACCATACGAACATGGAAAAAATTCAACAAAGTGATTTATGGACTTTTCGTGAGATACCGCGACTTCATATCGAAGAAAGATTTGTGACCGCCCTAAAAGCCATAGCGGAGGAGTTCCGAGACAAAAAATTACTGCTATTAGCCTGTGATGAATTTTATGTCAAAAGAATCGTAGAACACAAAGAAGAGTTAGCAGAGAATTTTCTAGTTCCCTATGTAGACGCCACACTTGCGCATCAACTTTTAACTCGTGAAAGCATGTATGAGCTATGTGCACAATTTGGTTTTCAATACCCTGCTACACATGTATGCACGGTGAATGATTATGAAGATTACAACATGCCGTTTGATTATCCAGTTGTCATTAAGCCCATGAATATGACAAAATATGCTAATTGTATTTTTCCTGGTAAGAAAAAAGTATATATTGCATATGATAAGGACGAAAAGGACAGTATATTACGTGCTATCTATAAAGAATCAGCTTATCGTGATGATCTGATGATTCAACAATATATACCAGGTGAAGACGCTAACATGCGTGTTGTTAATGCATATATAGGACAAGATGGGAAGGCAAAACTTCTTGCCGTAGGAAACCCTATTTTAGAAGAGCATTCTCCAGAAGGGATAGGACGTTATGTAGCGATTATGACAACCTATCATCAGGAATTAATGGATAATGTTAAGCTATTCCTTGAAGCGATACAATTTCAAGGCTTTGCCACATTTGATATGAAATATGATGATCGTGATGGTCAATATAAATTGTTGAGTATTGAATTACATAATGAACTTTCCAATTATTATGTGACGGCCAGTGGCTTTAATTTAATGCAGTATGTAGCGAACGATTATGTTCGAGGAAGTAAACAACAACTAACATATGTGAGGAACAAGCATCTTTGGACAATTGTACCGAATGGTGTGCTGTTCAAATATGTGCAAAATGAACAACTAGTAATGGAGGCGAAAAGTTTAATTCGTCAAGGTATGGCTACAGATTCTATTTTTAATTATAAGGATATGAATGCAAAACGTTGGTTGAATGTCACGCTTGATAATTTAAGCTTTTATCGTAGCTATAAGAAATATTTTAATAACAAAGGTATGTCTAACACATGAAAAAACAAACTTTAGGTATAATTGGTGGCGTTGGTCCACTTGCAACAATGTTTATAGGAGAAATGATTGTAAGACGTACGAAAGCACAAAAAGATCAGGATCATTTACATACCATTATTGATAATGATACAAATATTCCTGACCGTACGGCCTTTATTTTAGATAATACAAAGGACAATCCAGTTCCAGTCATTATTGAGGATGCAAAAAAACTAGCTTCGGTAGGAGCAGACATAATAGCGATCCCATGTAATACGGCGCATACGTTTTATCAAGAAATTGAAGAGGGTTCTCCTATACCTATCTTGCATATGATTCGCGAAACAGCGAAGCGTGCTGCTGATTTAGGAGCAAAGCGAGTAGGTATTTTAGCAACAACAGGCACGTTAACATCACGGATGTATCAGGAAGCACTTGAGGAGTTTGGTATTACACCAGTTGTTCCAGATAATGAAATGAGATCCTATGTGATGTCGATCATTTATGATTATGTCAAGGCTGGGAAGGATGTTACGCTAGAAGATTGGCAACCGATAGAAGAGGCGATGCTAGCACTAAATTGTGATCGAATTGTATTAGGTTGTACAGAGCTATCTGTTGTAAACAGAGATTTAAAGCTAAGTGACATTTATATTGATTCATTAATCGTTTTAGCTGAATGTGCCATTTTAGCTTGTGGTTATGAATTAGTCGATTAGTTGAATTGAAAAGAATCTGCTTGCTTTTCACGGGTAAGCTACAATTCTTGAAAGAGTTGTGGACAGGCTTACTTTCCGTGTTGAGTGAAGCAGATTTTTTATGAAAGGAAGCAATGTTCTCTTGAAACGATTAGAAAATTGCTTACGTACATATAAAGTAGGAACCTACGGAGTGTGTTAAACTAGTGTCAAGTAGATAGAAGGTGGGAAATAACATGTCAGTCATAAATTTATTAAAAGAAGAACTACAAGCAAAATGGAACTTTGAAACACCCATGAAAATTCAAGATGAAATGATACCAGCTATGCTTGAAGGCAAAGATATTGTGGCGGAATCACCAACAGGATCAGGTAAAACGTTAGCATATGTCTTACCATTATTAAATAAAGTGAATGGGGCAAAAAAGCAAACACAAGGACTGATCGTAGCTCCCTCGCAAGAGCTCGCTATGCAAATCGTAGAAGTTATTCGTGAGTGGACAGCTGGAACAGACATTACTGTTCAACAGCTGATTGGTGGTGCCAATTCTGCTCGTCAAATTGAAAAGTTGAAGAAAAAGCCAACGATTGTTGTTGGCACACCTGGTCGTTTAAACGAATTAGCACGAGCAGGAAAATTAAAACTCAAAGAAGTCGAAACAGTTATTTTAGATGAATGTGATCAATTACTAAGTCGTGAATACCGTGTTGTTATCAAATCCTTTATCGAAGGTTCTGCCTATGGCCGACAAGTTGTTGTTGTGTCGGCTACGATTACAGAGGAAATTGAATTAGTGGCAAGTCGTATGATGTTTGAGCCACTGCGTTTTAAAATTAAGCCTGAGGACATGTTAAAGGTCGGTAAAGTTGTCCATTCTTTTGTGAAGGTAGAAGAACGTGATAAAACGGATTTCCTGCGCCGACTTTCCCATACAGAGGGTTTAAGAGCGTTGGCTTTTGTTAATAATATCGATCAATTATTAATGAAGGAAACAAAACTACAATACCGTTCAGCACCGATTGTCACGCTCCATTCTGATATGAAGAAAGAAGAACGTAAAAAAGCGTTAGATGCATTCCGTAAAGGAGATGCGCGTATTTTAATTGCAACAGATATTGCAGCTCGTGGTTTAGATATTGCTGGTTTAACACATGTTATTCATGTTGATGTCCCACGAACTATTGAACAGTATTTGCATCGTTCTGGTCGTACTGGGCGTGCTGGAGCTGATGGTGAAGTATTAACCTTATTATCTTATCGTGATGAAAAAACCTATAAAAAATGGACAAGGGAAATTCCGGGCAAGCCTGTGCAAAAAATATGGCATGATGGCGAGCTGATTGAAGGTAATTCTAAAACAATTGGACAGAAGCGAGGGAAATAGTATGACATTTGAAGAGAAATTACAGGCATATGCAGAGCTTGCAGTAAAAGTGGGGGTGAATATCCAACCAGGCCAGTACTTATTAGTCAATACATCTGTGGATGCTTTAGATTTTGCCCGTTTAGTTGTAAAAGAGGCTTACAAGGCTGGGGCAGGCCGTGTTCATGTAAACTTTTCCGATGATGAATTGGATCGTGCTTATTTTGAGCATGCATCCGATGAGGAATTTAATCGCTTCCCTGAATGGGTTGTGAAAATGCGTGATGAACTGATTGAACGTAAAGGAGCTCTATTATGGATTGATGCAGCAGATCCTGATAAGCTAACAGGAATTCCAGCAGACAGACTAGCAACACATCAAAAAGTATCAGGGGCAGCATTGAAAAACTATCGCAATGCAGTCATGAAGGATTTAATTGCTTGGTCCATCGTAGCAGTTCCTTCAGCTAAATGGGCAGCAAAGGTTTTCCCTCAATTAACAGAGGAGCAGCAAGTACCTGCATTATGGGAAGCTATCTTTAAAACGGTTCATATTGGAGAAGGCAATGCCGTTGATAATTGGCGTCAGCATGTAGCTAATTTAGAATCTCGTGCACAGCTTTTAAATAATAAAAAGTATGCAAAGCTTCACTATACAGCACCTGGTACAGATTTAACAATCGCTTTAGCACCACAACATAAATGGCTAACTGGTGGTAGTAAAACACCAGAAGATAATGTCTTTGTGGCCAATATGCCAACAGAAGAAGTTTATACACTGCCAATGAAACAAGGTGTAAACGGTTATGTTAGTAATACGAAGCCATTAGTCTATCAGGGCAATATCATCGATGGCTTTAAATTAACATTTGAAGAGGGCAAAATTATTAAGGCAGAGGCAGAAGTAGGACATGATTTATTGCAAGAGCTTATTCAAGTGGATGAAGGCTCAAGCTACTTAGGTGAAGTAGCACTTGTCCCTCACGAGTCACCAATTTCAGCGTCGGAAATTTTATATTTTAATACGCTGTTTGATGAAAATGCTTCAAACCATTTAGCTATTGGTGAGGCATATCCGACTTGCTTAGAGGGTGGTAGAGACCTAGAAAACGGTCAACTTGAAGCATTGGGTGCCAATATTTCTGTGACACACGAAGACTTCATGATTGGCAGTGGTGAAATGGACATCGATGGTATTTTACCAGATGGTACGGTTGAGCCAATTTTCCGCAAGGGTAGCTGGGCATTTTAAATTTTTAGTCAATAAGAAAAGAGGGAAGCAGATGAAACGATTTTGTAGCTTGATAGGTATGACAATAGTATTCATGACAATTTGGGTTTCATCTGCTTTTGCTCAAACAGAAACCTATGTGGCTATTGGCGATTCCTTAGCAGCAGGTCAAACACCCTACAAAGAAATTGATGTAGGGTATAGTGATTTGATTGCCATGAAATTAAGTTCGATTGGTCAATTATCATTTTATACAAAAGAACTTGCTTTTCCTGGCTTTACTACGACAGATGTATTAGAACGAATACGATCTGAGGAAGCGCAAAATTTATTAGCAAATGCGACGCTTATTACAGTTTCGGCAGGGGCTAATGATTTATTACGTCTTGTCCAGGTAAACCCAAATGCAGGGACCTTAGCTTTTTCACAGCTTCAGGCAGATTACGCTTTAAATTTGGCAAGAAAAAATATGCTATCGATTTTGGATGAATTAGAAGAACGTGCGCCTAAAGCAAAAATCTATGTTATAGGGTATTATTTTGCTTATCCAACAGTTCATCCGACGCAAAAAGAAGGAACCAATGCCCAGCTAGTTAGATTAAATACGATTTTACAACAACAAGCAGAGATAGCTGGCGCAGCTTATATAAATGTCTATGATGCCTTTGAATTGAATGCAACCAACTACTTACCAAATAGTGCTGATGTTCATCCAAATATTGAAGGCTATCGACAAATGGCTAACTCATTTTTACAAGTTTATAGTGGTAGTGATGCTTTAAACATCTCTTCAGCAGAATTGCCAAAGCCAAATCCCAAGTCATTTGAGGAAATCCTAAAGCAACAATCATCAGCGAAACCTCAGAAGCAAAATGTGACACAACATCAATCTCCTCGTATGACTTACGTAATTCAGGGATTCCCGGGATATAAGGCATTTATCAAATATATCTAAATAGCAGGTATCTAAGGCATCTTACTTATAAGATGCTTTTTTCTATGAAAACCAATTTTGGCTAGAACTACTAAACCTTTAGTGTTCACTAGATTGGGAATAGTCATGCTAAAATATAGAGAAGACTAGGAGGTACTAGAATGAAAATATTTCATACAGCAGATTGGCATTTAGGAAAGCTTGTTCAAGGTGTCTATATGACAGAAGATCAACATTATATTCTTCAACAATTTATACAAGCGATTGATGAGGAAAAACCAGATGTAATTATCATCGCAGGTGATTTATATGATCGTTCGATGCCTCCTATTGAGGCAGTTAATTTACTAAATGATGTATTAGCGAAAACAGTATTAGAGAAGAAGATTCCTGTTCTAGCAGTGGCGGGAAATCATGATAGTGCAGGTCGTTTAAATTTTGGTAGCCGTTTAATGAGTGATAGTGGTTTATATATTAAGGGCCAATTTACAAAAAATCATGCCCCTATTGTTTTGAATGATCAACATGGGGAAGTACATTTTCACCTAGTGCCCTATGCAGAGCCAGCTGCTATTCGCAACATCTTTGAAGATGAATCAATCCGTTCTCATCAAGACGCCATGCAAAAAATTATTGAGTATATCACGGAAGACATGGACACAAGTAAGCGTCATGTTTTTGTTGGACATGCCTTTGTGACGAAGTATGGTGAGGAGGAAGCAAATACTAGTGATTCCGAGCGACCCCTTTCCATTGGAGGCTCAGATTGTGTGAATGCAGCTTTATTCAAACCTTTTCACTATACGGCGCTTGGGCACTTACATAAGGCACATTTTGTTTTAAACGAAACCATACGCTATGCAGGCTCTATCTTAAAGTACTCGTTATCTGAGCATTTACATGAGAAAGGATTTTTAATCATTGAATTAGATGAGCAAGGTAACACCACAGTAAGTAAAAGAAAGCTTGTGCCAAGAAGAGATCTACGAGTAGTAGAAGGTCAATTAGAGGAGTTATTAACGCTCACACCAAGTGAGGATTATGTATTTGTTAGATTGACGGATAAAATATCTGTGACTTCACCGATGGAACGTATTCGTAGTGTATTTCCGCACGCTATGCAAGTGGAGCGGAAGGTACTAAGACAAGATATGCCACGTGAACTACAAGTAGTAGAAGCTGAAAAACTAGAAGATATTGATTTATTCCGTTCATTCTTCACCAATATTATTGGCATTCAGCCTGATGAAGATACGGAACGCCTATTCACAGAGATGTTACAGGAGTTATTAGATGAGGAGCGAGAGACTGTAAAATGAAGCCTTTAAAGTTAACAATTACAGCGTTTGGTCCATATAAAGACACGGAAGTAATTGATTTTCAAGAGCTAGGGGAGCATCGATTATTTGCCATTTCTGGAAAAACTGGTGCTGGTAAAACAACCATTTTCGATGCTATTTGCTATGCTCTTTACGGATCAGGTAGTGGGGAGGACCGGCAGGATACAGCTTTACTAAGAAGCGGCTTTGCACATGATGAAGTTTATACAGCTGTAGAACTCGTCTTTGAAATGCATGGAAAAGTCTATCAAATAGTACGACAGCCAGGTCATATTAAAGAAAAAAATAAAACGGTTACTGGAAAGAAAATAGAGCTAGCAGAAGTAAAAGACGGAAAGCTAGATTATAGCATTGTAGAGAAACAGCAAACGCTTGAAGTCGATAAGAAAGTGCAGGAAATCATAGGTCTCACAAAAGATCAATTTAGCCAAATTGTCATGCTACCTCAAGGTGAATTTAGAAAACTATTAACCTCTGATTCAACAAATAAAGAAGTAATTTTACGGAAAATCTTTAAAACAGATCGTTTCGGTGTCATGGCGAAAAAGCTTGATGCCAAGCGTAAAGAAGCAGAAAGTGATCTTGAGCGTGCCAAACAATTAAAGGAACATTTACTAGGTCAAATTGTGGGCGCCTTACCACAACGTTCTTCCGCTTTATTTACATTGATTGCTTATAATACCGAAAATTTACATCAACTGACAGAGGCACTTGATGAGGAGCTTAGCTACTATAAGAAATGTGGAGAAGATGAACAGTCATACTATGAAGAAGCATATAGCCTTCATCAAAAAGAGCAGGAATATTATCGCTTAGCAAAAACGCTAAATGAGCAATTTGATGAACAAGCTAATCGACAGCAACGGCTGCAAATGCTTTTACAACAGCAGGATTTATACCAAGCAAAGGAGAAGGAGATTGCTTTAGCAGAACAAGCAGAGCGACTTGTGCTGCTCGAACAACAATGCAAGGATTTACGTGCTGAACTGAATGTTAAAGAGATAGCATTTCAACAAGCAAAGGTTAAGCAACAGCAGTCACAAGAAAAGTTGCAAGAAGCGCAAGAAAAATATGAGATAGAGCAGGCTAAAGAATCTGAACGACAGCAAATCTTACAGCAGGAAATGCAGATGCTAGCGCTTTTACCGAAATTTGAAGCCTATGAAAACAATATACAGCAGCTGCAAATAGCGGAGCAATATGCTGAAAATGCAAAACGAGCAGTAAATGATAACGTCAAACTTTTGGAAAATGAACAAGAGCAATTACAGCATTTTTCTCAATCATTAGAAGGCTATGAAAAACAGGTTGAACCCTATGAAAGCTATTTAGAACAATTACCGAAACTACGGGAACAGGTTGCTTTAATCAAGCAAGCGGATAAATATAAACATGCCGTAGATTTAGCTAAGCAGGATGTAGTTGCTTCAGAAAGTCTCTATCAAGAAAGTAAAGAGGCACTTCAACTTTTGCAGCAACGATGGCTGACGAGTCAAGCTAGTATTTTAGCAGAACAACTGAAGGAAGGAGAACCCTGTCCTGTTTGTGGTAGTATGACACATCAGAAAGCACACAATGAGCAACTGGAAGTTATTGAGCTTGCTCAAGTGGAAGCATTAAGAGCGAAGGCATCATCAGACGAGCGTAAGTATTTAGAGAAAGAGGCATTTTTAGCATCAGCGCAGCAACTTCTTCAAGATACATGGCGACAACTCGAGGCTCAGCATATTAAACAAGAAGACCAACCACAGATCACCGCTACTTTACATGAAGTGGAACAAGAGCTTGCTGCATTAAAAATTATTCAACATCAATTAGCTGATGTGCGATTAAAAATAAAGCATCAGCATGACCGAATAGAGCAGCTACGAAATAAGCATATGAAGCTAGAGCAATATTTAGCAGAGCAGATAAAAGAATGGACAAAATTACAAGCGGTTGTAGACGAACAACTTAAGCAGATGCCCCCTAATTTACCAACTTTACAGCAATTAAAGCAACAACTTAATGAAGTTAGTAAACAGAAAGAAGAGCTTCAAAAAAGTTGGCAAGTGAGTCAAGAAAATTTGCATGCAGCAAAGGAAGCAGCTAGCAATGCAACACTAACTGTAGAAATTGCCAAACAGTCCTTTGAGGAATTACAGCTTAAAATGAATGAAAAGCTTCAGCAATTTTCAGCAGATATGCAAGAAATAGGTTTCGAAAGCTATGAGGCTTATGCAACTGCTAAACGGAGTGCCATACAATTGGATGCACTTCGAAAAGCATGTAGCGACTATGCTTTACAAGTACACACGTTGCAAATTCAGATTACCGAAGGGGCTACATACCTTCAAGGAAAAGAGAAGCAAGATTTAGAGGCGATGGAAGCAAGAGTAGAACAGCATCGAGTTTCCTATGAGGAAGCATTTAAACGTTTACAACAGATCAATGGCTTTATACAAGCATGCCAAGGCTTTAGTAAAAAGGTGGAAGAAATAGCGAAAGAGCTTCATTTACTTGAACAAGAAGCAGGGCGAGTAAAGGAGCTTTATGGATTATTAAATGGACAAAACTCGAAAAAGCTATCCTTTGAGCGTTATATACAAATTAACTACTTAGATCAAATTACAGAAGCTGCCAATATACGTCTGTATCATTTATCAAACGGTCAATTTGAGCTTAGACGTTCAGATAGATTAGAAAAGCATGCGAAGCAAAGTGGCCTTGGTCTTGATGTTTATGATGCTTATACAGATCAATTACGAGATGTCAAAACTTTATCAGGTGGTGAAAAATTTAATGCTTCGTTGAGCCTTGCATTGGGGATGGCAGATGTGATTCAAAGCTACCAAGGTAATATTCATATTGAAACGATGTTTATTGATGAGGGCTTTGGCTCGCTTGATGAGGAATCACTAAATAAAGCAATCGATACATTAATTGATTTGCAGGATTCTGGTCGTATGATTGGCGTTATTTCGCATGTACCTGAATTGAAATCTGCGATGCCAGCAGTTTTACATGTGGAAAAAACATTAAATGGCCATAGTCAAACCCATTTTGAAGTGAAATAAAACGAAGGCGTATTTCTAAAAGGAATACGCCTTCGTTTTATTTTTTTCGAGTTGTGGTTGTAGGCGTTGTGCCCTTTTTTGCAGCCATTACTTTTTTTACGATAGGAATAACAATAGGTGCTAACTTAACGGCAGTTTTTACAACGTTTGATACTTTCATCCCAAAACAGCTCCTTTTACAATTACTACTACCTGTTTCACTTAAAAATAAAACATTAACGGATAACACGAACAGCCTGAATTATATTCCAAATCACAATACCGAGTGAGACGAGAGCATAGATGGCGAATGAAGCAAACCAAATAATCATCACTGTCTTGTTACTGGAGGTTGGATCTAAACTAAATGTAGAAAAAACAAAGACAATAAAGAATAGAATGCCAAAAACAAAGGGTATTAAATGAGAGACAAGTGCACGAATCGAATGGCTTTTTACATCACTGTCTTTTGTCACGAAATATACAATTAATGGAACGATAAAAGGGGCGAAGAAAATACTAAGATAACTAAAGGCAGCTAAAATTTTTTGATTCTCCATAGTTGTACCTCCTTTTTAAATATTTACGCATGAAAAACAGCAAAGTTTCAAAAAAATGATGTATGGAAGGTTGTAATCCTTCAATCCTTTGCGTACAATGAGAGTGTTCAAATAAATTCAGATGTAACGACCACAAGGGGAGCTGATGATGTCAGCTGAGACTGGGCACGTAATGCCTTGACTCTTCGAACCTGTAAGTTAACGCTTGCGTAGGGATGTGGATAGAAACCGACACTTGTACGATGTGAGGCTCTGTCCTGACATCGTTTTTTCGTCCTTAAAGGAAAAAGGTGTCAGAAAGAGACATATCAGCGCTTTTCTATTCCTGCTCTTGTATCCTACATCGGAACAAAGGAGAGAATATGTATGGACAAAAAAAGACTATTAATGCTAGTGGAGATTGCGATTTTTGCAGCGATAGGTCTCGTACTGGATCAGGTTTCCTTTAAAGTATGGGCACAAGGCGGCTCAGTTAGTCTTGTTATGGTACCGATTATGTTAATAGCATTTCGCTGGGGCTTAGTAGCTGGTCTTACTACGGGACTACTTGTGGGTGTTATGCAAACAATGTTTGGTTCTTATATCGTGCACTGGCTACAAGGATTACTAGATTATGGCGTTGCTTTTACTGTTGTAGGATTAGCGGCGGTTGTACGTGGACCAGTGTTAGACGCTGCTAAACATATGAACAAAACAAAAATGGCACTTTATATAATCATAGGTACCGTTTTCGCAGGCTTCTTACGATACACAGCACATACAATCGCTGGTGCTGTATTTTTTGCCGAATATGCGGGTGACCAAAATGCATGGATCTATTCCATCATCTACAATGGTACATATATGCTACCAGCAACCATTTTAACGGCTATCGTTGGTGTTCTTTTATTTACAGCCGCTCCCCAATTAATGCAAAGAAAAGCTTAATGCTAGTCCCTTCACATGAGTGGAGGGACTTTTTTGTCGTGAATAACTCTTTTAGCACTTTGCAAAGTAGGAAAGCATACAATATTTAAAGCGTTTATCGTTCTACGCATAAAAAGTTATGTTATATTAAAGAATAGATATTAGATGAAAGGGACGTTATACATGATTGTAAAAACGCAAGAAGAGATTGAAGCTTTTAAAAAAATAGGACGCATTTGTGCTGAAATTCGCGAAGCAATGAAAGCTGCCACAAAACCAGGTGTTACAACACTTGAGCTTGATGAAATTGCTGGTCGCATGTTTGCAGAGGCTGGCGCTATTTCAGGACCAAAGGGAGAATATGATTTTCCAGGGTATACATGTATTAGCGTCAATGAAGAAGTAGCACATGGTATTCCAGGAAAGCGTGTTATTCAAGAGGGAGATATCGTAAATATTGATGTTTCAGGCTCTTTAAATGGCTATTTTGCTGACACAGGTATTTCATTTGTTGTGGGTGATGGCTATGAGGACAAAGAAAAGCTTTGCCGTGTTGCTAAAAGTGCCTTTGATCGAGCAATGACAAAGGTAAAGGCTGGATCTAAATTAAATCAAATTGGCAAAGCTGTTGAGCGCGAGGCAAATGCTAATGGGTTAACTGTTATTATGAATTTAACAGGTCATGGCTTAGGTCAATCTTTACATGATGAACCAAACCATATTTTAAATTATTACGATGCATGGGATACTACTATTATGAAAGAAGGTATGGTCCTTGCGGTTGAGCCATTTATCTCAGCAAATGCAGAACATATCGTAGAAGCAGGTGATGGCTGGACATTCGTGACGCCTGATAAATCACTTGTAGCACAAATCGAACATTCAGTCATTGTAACAAAAGATAAACCAATTATCTTAACGTCATTAGACGAAGAATAGGATGTAATGAAAAAAGCCTGCTAACCAATTTATTTTTGGTAGGCAGGATTTTTTTTAATAAATAAAATGCCAACAAAGAGAACACCGCATAAAAATAAAGCAGCTGTAGTGACAAGTAGCTCATCAAAACCATTATGTATGGCGATTCCAATATAAGCCCAAATAAAAACACTTGGATACATAACATCAAAGTGATGGAAACGGATATGTAGCGCAATGGCTCCTCCTAAAGTAAGTAAAATCACTGCCCAAAGAGGCGTACTAAGACCAAAGCCGTTCCAACCATAAGCCGTTAACGTAAAGCTTGTATTTGTGATAAAAATAAATGTCATCCATGCTAAATAAATAGAGAAAGGAATACGACCAAACAAGGATTTGTCCTGAAGAGGGTACGTATTATACAACATAAACAAATACAAGACTAAGAGTAATGTAATGCCAAGAGAAACAATAAATAACTCATGGTGCCAGACATATATCGTCAATGCTTGTAATATATTTATGCAACTAAAAAGCGCAGACTGTTTCAAAGTTGTCTTTTTCATGTTCATAACTAACCAATAACCGAGTAAAAAATAAATGATAATCCAAATTACATGACTTACACTAACTGGTGCAAATACAACAGAAAAACGATTAGCGATTTCTAGCGAAGATTGACCGTTGATGTTCACGAAAAAGGATGAAAAGGTTAGGATGATTGAGACAAGATAAGAGATTGTCATCAAGATAAACCGAGGCATGTTTTCCTCTCCCTTCGTGTTAGATTGTATAGGGAAAAGACAAATAAGTATAGTACTGTCACTTTTTTTATTATAACGGAAATTTCCAACAATGTATCGTGTTGTTTTACTATTAATACCTACAATTTACCATGTCTGATAGGCATCCATATATTTCTTTAGTACAATAAGAATAGCCAAATAAAAGGAGTGAAGTTTCATGACACAAAATTTGAAAAATCTAGATCTAACTGTTGAACTAGACAAAAAGATGTATAAAAAGAAATTAAAAGTACTCCAATATGAAATGTTGAACGCACAACAATTTTTATTAAAAAACAAGATTGGCTTGATCTTGGTATTTGAAGGAATGGATGCAGCTGGTAAAGGTGGCGCTATTAAACGATTAATCGAACGTGTCGATCCCCGCGGTTATGTTGTACATCCTATTTCTGCTCCTCAAGCTCATGAATTACGCTACAATTATTTACAACGATTTTGGAGAAAATTGCCTCAACATGGGCAAATCGCTATTTTTGATCGCTCGTGGTATGGCCGCGTACTAGTAGAACGCATCGAAGGATTCGCAACAAAGGATGAATGGTCTCGTGCTTATGAAGAAATTAATAATTTCGAGAAGATTTTAACTGCAGGAGATTACATAATTATTAAGTTCTGGCTTCATGTTTCAGATGAGGAGCAATTAAAACGCTTTAAAGAACGTGAACAAAACCCTTATAAATCTTGGAAGTTAACAGCCGAGGATTGGCGCAATCGAGATAAAACACCTCAGTATATTGAAGCAGCAAATGCGATGTTTGAAAAGACAGATAAAAAAGATGCACCATGGGTCTTAGTCGCTGGAGATGACAAAAAGTATGCACGTGTTCAGGTGCTACAGGAAACTATTGCACACATTGAACGAGAGGCTCAAAGGCGTGGTCTTCATTTAACAAATGTGTTAGACAATACTCAACTAGAGGATGCTGATTCCTCCAGCTTAGAAATAGTAAACGAGAAAAAGAAAGAACAAAAAACTAAATAATTGAATTGTGCTGCTATGACAATAAGACATAAGCTGTTTTGGTTGTAGCAGCCTGTTTTTTTACATACAATGAAATATAAATAGGGTTTGCAATTATGGCTTGTAGCCAATGAAACAAAGAGAAATGTATTGATTTTTATTGGAAGGCTAGTGTGGAGAAATGGTGCTTAAAATTTGGAATCTATTAAGAAAAAAGGGTGGGAATGTGGTAACATTAAAGGGGGAAAAATGCTACATCCGCACATTCCAAGAAAAAGATGCACGAAGTTTAACGGGTCTCGTAAGCCGTAATAAATACTTTTGGTCTATATACGAGCCACTGCAAAGACCTGAATACTATACAGTCGATGCTCAATACAAAAAAATTCAAGAAAGTCTCTATTTAATGGAGTCTAAGCGTGAATTTACTTTTGGTATTTTTGAGCATAGTACAAATAATCTAATAGGGCATATTGCACTTTATGCTGTCAAACGCTTACCGTACTCGAGTGCATTTGTTGGCTATGCGATGGATGAGATTTATGTTGGAAAGGGCATTGTCACAGAAGCTGTGAATATGGTGGTCCGATTTGCATTTGAACAAATTGGTCTACATCGTGTAGAGGCCTACGTATCGACACAAAATAATGCCTCCATGCGTGTATTAGAGAAGGCTGGATTTCAGCAGGAGGGTCTGCTAAGAAAGCTACTGTATATCAATGGTCATTGGGTAGATCACTATATGTATGCACGTTTAGAGGATGAATAGAAAAATAAGTGCCTATCTTCCACATAGAGAGGATAGGCACTTGCTCTTTTATTAATGTATGAAGAAATAATTTTATTGTTTATTTCCATCTTCAATTAAATCTAGATGACCTGTATTTGGATCAATTATTAAACCATGAACAGGTACGTCTTTTACCATTAATGGATGATTACGAATTGTATCGACACTTTTCTTAACACTTGTTGCTACATCACCGAAACCTCGTAAAAATTCTTTCAAATCAAAACCAGAATATTCCAACATTTTGATTGTTTCTGGATCGATGCCTCGTTGTACCATTTCGCTAAGCATGGCGTCAGGATCAACCGCACTCATACCACAGTCATAATGTCCAACAACATACACTTCATCAGCTTGTAGGCCGTAGACAGCAACTAATAAACTACGCATAACTGCACCGAAAGGATGGCTCACTAACGCACCAGCACT
Source organism: Lysinibacillus sp. LK3 (assembly GCF_001043675.1). Classification (NCBI taxonomy): domain Bacteria; kingdom Bacillati; phylum Bacillota; class Bacilli; order Caryophanales; family Bacillaceae; genus Lysinibacillus; species Lysinibacillus sp. LK3. The sequence goes on along the minus strand of NZ_LDUJ01000025.1, from coordinate 45,471 downwards.
TTTCACTATTTTTACATCGCCATTACGCAAATTCATCGCTTTTGGTAAAAGCTCTACAAGACGAGTATCCATACAAGATAAAACAACAATACGTTTATCAGGATATTTCGTAGTGATGAATGGCTCATATTTTTTTTCTTGTACAAACTCTTTGTTAAATTCTAGAATATCTTGTAACATTGTCATGAATATTGCTCCCTTCCTTACAAAAAATATTGTAGAGCAAAATTTTCAATATGCAAACAATAAAGACTTTATTCAGATAATTTTTACAATAAAGGAGCAGTTTCATACGATTTAGTAGATGAAATAACATGTAAGCTATAAAAAAACAGCTACCTATAAATAGTAGCTGTTTTTTACACATTAAAATTTTTCGTTTGGCTTTGGATCTACAGTTACTGAAGACTTGCTATCTAAACCAACTTGTAGGTAGTGGATGAAGAATCCCGTTGAAATTAATAAAACTGCTGAAAAGCCAAGAACAGTTGTAATGAACATTATTAGAGCTCCTCTCTACTTAAATGATCTACTAAAATTCCCTAAAACAATTATACAATAGGTTACTAGGAAAATCTAAGGATAATTTATGACAACCTTAACATACTTAGCCTAGAATACTATTAGTAGGAATGGATTATTTAGAATGCCCAATTTCCATCACGGAATATTGGGTCTATTTGATCATCATGTGTTATTCCATCTATATTCATTTTGGTAGAGCCAATCATAAAGTCTACATGTGTCAAGCTTTGATTAAGACCATACGCGCTTAGTTCCTCAGAAGTCATTTCTTTGCCGCCCTCAATGCAAAAAGCATATGCACTACCAATGGCAAAATGATTGGATGCATTTTCATCAAACAATGTATTGTAAAATAATAGGTCGGATTGTGAAATAGGTGATTGATGTGGTACTAATGCTATTTCACCAAGGTAATGAGCACCTTCATCTGTTTCAATAAGAGAAGCTAAAATTTCTTGGCCTTGCTCTGCCTTGACGTCAATGATTCGACCATCTTTAAATGTTAGTGTGAAATTATCTATAATATTGCCGCCATAGCTTAAAGGCTTAGTGCTTGATACATAACCATTAACACCTGTTTTTAACGGTGCTGTAAAAATCTCTTCAGTAGGCATATTGGCCATAAATGTTTGGCCTTGTGTACTTATACTACTACCCCCTGTCCACACATGGTGTGGAGGCAGCTCAATTGTTAGATCTGTGCCTGGTGCAGTATAGTGTAGTGACTTAAATTGCTTTGCATTTAAATAATCAGCTTTGCTATGTAATTCCTGATCATGTGTATGCCAAGCTTCAACAGGATTTTCAACGTCTATACGTGTGGCTGCAAAGATAGCTTCCCATAATGCATCCATTTGCTGTTCTTCTGGAAGGTGAGGAAAGACCTTTGCTGCCCAAGCTTTAGATGGAGCAGCAATGACAGACCAGCTAAACTTATCTGCTTGTAACCATTGATAATAGTTGGCAAGTGCTTGGCCAGATGCTTTTTGAAATGCCATGATTCTATCACGCTCAATACCTTTTAATAAATCGGGATTTTGTGAGCTAATGCTTAAGAAAGCAGCACCATGTTCAGCTAACCATTCACGTTCCTGCACTTTCCAAGGTGGGAAGAAATCAAATGAGTCTTTTGGTGCCCCTTCATAGCGAGCACGTACAAGTTCATCATCGGATATATCGACAAAAACTTGTTTAGCACCATTTTTATAGGCAATTTTAGTAATTATTTGTGCGAGTTTTAGGTTATCAGTCGAACAGCTTATATAAAGATACTGATCTTTTTGGATATTTACTCCTACTTTCACCGCTAACTCGGCATATTTTAGTAATTTTGTGTCAAACGATAATAACAAAATCATATCCCCTTTCAATTTAAGACAGTTAAGTGTAATATTCTTAATTCAATATAATCAAAAATGGTCGAAATGTGAATAAAAAGCATTAATTACATCGAAAAATATATGAAATACATTTATACTAGGAATATATATATTTAAAATATGGAAAAAAAGACGAAATAACATTAGATAGTAGATTTGGAGGTTCTAGAATGGATAAGTCGTCGATTATAGGGTTAATACTTGCTTTAGTAGCACTATTAACAGGGATGGTAATGAAGGGTGTAAGTTTATCTGCATTTTATAACCCAGCAGCTATCCTAATTATCATTTTTGGTACTATTTCCGCAGTAACAATTGCCTTTCCTATGCAGGAGTTAAAGCGTGTGCCGAAGCTATTTAAGATTCTTTTTAAAGAAACAAAATTAGCAAATGATATAGAGATTATTAAAATGTTTTCACAATGGGCTGACTTAGCTCGTCGCGAAGGGCTATTAGCACTTGAAAGTAAGGCCTCAGAGATTGAAGATCCATTTTTGAAAAATGGCCTTACATTAGCAATTGATGGTCAAAATGCTGATTACATACGTGATGTCTTAACAGAAGAAGTAGAAGCGATGGAAGAGCGACATACTAGTGGAGCAGCTATTTTTACACAAGCAGGTACATATGCACCTACTTTAGGGGTTCTTGGTGCAGTAGTAGGGTTAATCGCCGCATTGGCTGATATGAATGATATCGAAAAGCTAGGACATGCTATCTCAGCTGCCTTCATGGCTACATTACTCGGTATCTTTACAGGGTATGTTTTATGGCATCCATTTGCGAACAAGCTAAAACGTAAATCTGCTTTAGAGGTAAAACAAAAGAGAATGATGATTGAGGGTATCCTTTCAGTATTAGAAGGGGAGGCTCCACGTGTAATTGAACAGAAACTATCATCATACTTAACGATGGAAGAACGTCGTCAAATTTCTGGTGAAAGCGGGGCGGGTGGCCTTGGCAAAGAAAGCTAAGAAGAAAAAGCATGATGAACATATTGATGAATCTTGGTTAGTGCCATACGCAGATATTTTAACTTTGCTGCTAGCCGTGTTCATTATTTTGTTTGCCTCAAGTTCAGTCGATCAAGAAAAGCTAGAAAGAATGTCAGCAGTTTTTAGTCAAGTCTTTGATGGTGGAACTAGTTTTCTAGAGCAACCTGCACCAGTCCCTACTCCGAATGCGGATAGCGACCAAACGCCACAGCAAAACTCTGCCTATTTAAAGGATCAACAGGAGTTAGCTGAAATAAAAGATAGTGTGGATAATTTTATTGCAGTCAATGAAATGGAAGATCAGTTTGCCACAGAAATGACGGATGAAGGATTACTAGTGACAATCCGTGATAGTATTTTATTCGACCCAGGGCAGGCAAAAGTTAAACCTGAGTATGTCCCTATTGCCAAAGAGCTATCAACTATGTTGGTATCTGATCCAGCTCGAAATATTGTCATCACAGGTCATACAGATAATGTACCAGCAGGTCCGAATTTCTCATCAAACTTTGAACTATCTGTTTTGCGTGCAACGAATTTTTTAAATCTTCTTATTGAAAGTAATGACCAGTTAGATCCTACGCGCTTTAGTGCAAAAGGAAACGGTGAGTATCGTGCAATTGCACCAAATGACACAGCCGAAGGACGCGCAAAGAATCGTCGTGTAGAAGTTTTAATTCAACCATTAGTTACAGAGGATGGTTCAGAAACAAAGACTACACCGTAATAAAAGAGCTATTAGCAGCAGACAAATGTCTTGAGCTAATAGCTTTTTGTTTTACCTATTTACGTAAAGATCCTAATTCAGCAACAATCGCTTGCATTTCGCTTGGACTAAAAGTTTCTCTCTTCATAACCATTTCATATAGATACACTAAATCTTCATAATTTGCTTCATCGAAGTTTTCTGATTTCATTGCATCGACATTCACCATACGAAGCTTGTCCTTCATTTGATCAACCATATACATAACGTTTTCTTTAGATGGAACTGATAAATCCATTTTTTACCCTACCTTTCGTCATCCTCGCACATATCATTTCATTGAATAAAAAAAATGTCAACTCCGTATTTGGGCATTGCTTTAAAAATAGACTGTTATTGGGTAGAATAAGTGCAGAAGACTGTTTATTTATGAAATAATAGGGAATATGCAACTATACAAGCAGGGGGTTTTAATATGGGTCAAAGTAAATTATTAGCATCTATTGTAGCAGGAGCAGCAGTAGGAGCAGCATTAAGTATGTTAGATCGTACTACACGAGAAAAAACAATTGCCTCAACAAAAAAGATGAAGGAAGCCATCTCATACTATGCAGCAAATCGAGAAGAATTGCAGGTTTTGGTAGAGGAAAAAGTACTCGCGGCAAAGGTGCTTTGTGAAAGTGTGTCAGATAATGTCAACACAATTGCTGAAAAGGTGGATGAATTTAAGGATTTACCTTCCACGATACAGGGAATGATTGAAGATACGAAATCAGCCTTTACTTTACCTCATAAGGAGTAAAGGTCGTTTTAGGAGGAATTGTATGGAAAAGAATAAAGCAACATTGCATAACGCTTTTGGGTTTGTAAAATCGTTTGTTTCTCCAGAGGAGGGAGCGATTGATATTATGACATCCAAAGGCTTTATCCAAGATTTAATAGGTCGGCTCAAGCGAGTTGAAATATCTGCGCTTGCTGCACAATTGGCTTATTTCTTTTTACTATCGTTCTTCCCCTTACTTATTTTCTTGGTGACACTATTACCATATCTTAACTTAGAAACAACTCAGGTCTATTCATTTTTAGTGAATATCTTACCTGATGAAGTGTATAAGCTGATTGAAAATACACTGAATGAGATTTTAACAAATCGCAACAGTAGTTTACTGTCCATTGGGGTTTTAGGTACTATTTGGTCTGCATCTAAAGGCATTAATGCATTACTTCGTGCTTTAAATAAAGCCTACGATACAGAAGGGAGAGCAGGCATATTAGATAGGGGTTTATCACTTGTTTTTACAATCGCTCTCGTTATTGTTATTGCCGTTGCGCTCTTATTACCGGTCTTTGGTCAGCAAATTGGACATTTCCTATTCTCAATCGTCGGAATAGAGGAGCAATTTGAATCAGTTTGGCATAGATTAAGATGGTCAATCCCGCCATTATTGATTTTCATCGTATTAATGGGCATCTACTGGTTTGTGCCCAATACAAGTCCTCGTTTGAAAATAATGGGCGTATGGCCAGGAGCGTTATTTGCCACGCTTGCTTGGTTAGCAGTCACATACGGTTTCTCTTTTTATATTAATAATTTTGCAAATTATTCTGCTACATACGGTAGTATTGGTGGCGTCATTATTTTAATGCTCTGGTTATATTTTACGGGAATCATTTTAATCTTTGGTGGCGTATTAAATGCTACAATGCAGAAAAGAGCACTTCAAAAGGAAATTCGTCGATAAGGAAATGATCATTCATTAACAAGAGCCTCGCTAAACTCATAAAGAGTAGCGAGGCTATTTTACTTGATTTTACCTGATTAAATGCATCAATTATTCAATGAAAGCCTCAGCGCATGTCACAGGAAGAGTAGCTTCAAGCAAGCTGGACTCAATTATGCTGAGGCTTACTTGATGTTAAACATTTTTATTGAGCATACGTAAACCATTTAGAATAACTAGAATTGTACTACCTTCATGCCCGATTACGCCTAATGGCAAGTCAACAACTTGTAAAAAGTTAGAAGCGATTAATAAGATAATAACCCCGATAGAAAAGAAAATATTTTGTTTCACAATACGTTGCATTTTACGTGATAAACGAACAGCATAGGCGATTTTTGATAAGTCATTTTTCATTAGCACGACATCCGCTGTTTCAAGTGCCACGTCTGTGCCTTCACCCATAGCGATGCCAGTAGTTGCGGTAGCCAATGCAGGGGCATCATTAATACCGTCGCCGACCATGCCAACAAATTGATGCTGTGTAAGTAGGCGTTTCATTTCAGTTACCTTCGTTTCTGGCAGACATTCTGCGACGTATTCAGTAACGCCAGCCTCCTTCGCGATAACTTTCGCTGTTTTTTCGTTGTCACCTGTAAGCATCACCACTTGAATACCAAGCTCTTTTAATAATGTAACAGCTTTCTTAGCTTCAGAGCGCACAGTATCTTTTAATGCTGTTAATGCAACAATACCATGTTGATCGCGAATGAAAATAACTGTTTTTCCCTCTGCTGCAAGTTTAGTTACAGCACTATTTGCAAAACTGTTAGCAAGTTGCACATCAACAAACTCTGGTTTGCCTACTTGATACTCCTTGTTTTGAATCGTTCCTTTAATACCCCAGCCAGGAATATCTTCAATTGTTGCTTGTGGCAGTATGTCGATTCCTTCAGCCTTAGCATAGGAGGTAATCGCTTGGGCAAGGGGATGATTGGATTGAGATTCAATTCCTGCAAGAATTGCTAGAGCCGTCTCACGTTCTATTCCATCACGGACAATAAAATCTGTAACAACTGGTTTGCCTTGCGTTAAAGTACCTGTTTTATCGACAGCCAATGCACGTAACACACTAAGATGCTCTAAATGTAAACCACCTTTAAATAGCACACCATTTTTTGCACCATTTGATATAGTAGCGAGTGTTGCAGGCATAATGGAGGCAACGAGTGCACAAGGTGAAGCAACCACTAATAACACCATTGCTCGGTAAAAGGTTGTTGTCCAGTCCCAGCCGAGTAAGAAGTGGGGAAGAACCATCATAATGGCAACACCAAGTAAAACAAATTTTACATAAGTCCCTTCAAATTTTTCGATGAATTGTTGAGAGGGAGATTTTTCACTTTGGGCACTTTGAACGAGCTGTATAATTTTTTGGAAAAGGGTCTCTGAATTCGCCTTTGTCATTTCCATAGTAATAGCACCATTTAAGTTGACTGTGCCTGCAAAAACTTCGTCTCCTTCGCTTTTTGAGATTGGCAGTGGCTCACCGCTAATAGCTGACTCATCAATAGAAGATTGGCCTTTAAAAATAATGCCGTCTGCTGGAATTCGTTCACCCGGTTTAATCAATAAATGATCCCCGATTTGTAATGTGGAAACTGATACTTTCATAGGCTCAAATCCGCCACGCACTAACCAAGCTTCTTCTGGCTGTAAATTCATAAGTGCAGATATTTCGCGATGACTTTTATTCATCGCATAAGTTTCAAGTGCACCACTTACTGCAAAAATAAATATTAGGATGGCCCCCTCTGTCCAATAGCCAATTGCAGCTGAGCCAATTGCAGCTAATACCATCAACAGCTCAACATTTAGCTTTCGCTCTTCTATGGTTTCTTCAATGCCTTCTTTTGCTTTCGCGAAACCACCTACACAAAAGGCAATTAAATATAGTAGAACAGAAGCTGTTGTTTGTCCACTTGTGTCTAAACGCCATGCTAGTAAGATGAAAATTCCAGCCATTAATGCAGCAATTAATTCTGCATGTTCTTTTATTTTCTCAATTATGTTTATATTTTCTCGATTAGAGTATTCCATCTTTATCCCTCCTGATAATGAAAATCAATATCAAAACCTTTATAAATTAGCGTTGTTTTGAGCATTCAATTGAAAATGGATTTCAATTACCATCTCTTTTGTTTAGAATTATTATAACAAAGGAATTTATAAAAATAAAGTAGGAAGTTTGGTGGAGATTTTTAAACAATTTGCGAAAGGATTGAAAAAGGCACAGTCTATTCACTAGGAATATTCTGTGCCTTACAAAATTGTGCAATAAAATGAGTTACTACTGCTATCTATTATTTAATTAGAAGACTCTTTCTGCATGCAGAGCAAGTTTTTCTAATGATGATTTATCCACATCTGCATGTAGTGAGTTACCATGTGAATCCATTGTTACAACTGCTGTAAATTTTTCAACATTTAAGTGCCACATGGCTTCAGGAATACCGAATTCCATTAAATCAACACCATCAACGCCTTTAATACAGTCCGCATAGTATTGTGCTGCTCCACCAATTGCATTCAAGTATACGCCACCATGCTCATTAAGCGCTTTTAATGTTTTTGGTCCCATTCCACCTTTACCAATAACAGCACGGATACCGAATTTTTTCATGATATCGCCTTGATAAGGCTCCTCACGAATTGAAGTAGTTGGGCCAGCAGCTTTCACTGTCCAATTGCCTTCTTCATCCTTAGCCATTACAGGTCCGCAGTGATAAATAACTTGTCCATTTAAATCAACTGGTGCATCGTGGCTCATTAAATGGTGGTGGATTGCGTCACGGCCAGTATACATACGACCAGTAATAGAAACGACATCTCCAACTTTTAATGAACGAATTTGTTCTTCAGTAATTGGCGCAGTAAGTTCTACTACATCTGTAGTTGTATCTTCTGTTGTAGCAGCTACTTCATTCTCTTTGAAGGTAATTTTTTCACCCTCTTGATAGTGCCAATTCAAAATTTCGCCAGTTTGAGGATCGATGTCCACAGCCATACGACGGTAAGCCCAACAATTATATGCTACTGATACATAGAAAGAGGCAGGTATACGGTGCATTACGCCAATTTTACAGCCTAATAATGTTGCTTCACCACCGAAGCCCATTGTACCGATACCAAATGTGTTAGCCGTTTTAACAACATACTCTTCTAACTTAGCAAGATCTGCATTTGGATTTGTATCTTCAACATGGCGGAATAATTGCTCTTTTGCTAAATCATAGCCCGAAGAACGGTCTCCACCAATACCTACACCAATGAAACCAGCAGAACACCCTTGACCTTGTGCTTGGTATACAGAGTGTAAAATACATTTACGAATACCATCTAAGTCACGCCCTGCACGACCAAGACCTTCTAGTTCACATGGTAGACTGTATTGAATGTTTTTATTTTCACAGCCGCCACCTTTGAGAATTAACTTGATTGTAATGTAATCTTTTTCCCATTGCTCAAATTTCATTACTGGCAAACCATCACCAAGATTATTACCACTGTTTGCACCAGATAATGAATCCACTGCATTAGGACGTAATTTAGCATCTGCAGTTGTATCGTTGATTGCTTTTTTGATTGCAGCTTTAATTTCTAATTGGTTTACGCCAACAGGAGTATAAATTTTGAAAGTTGGTAGCCCTGTATCCTGACAAATTGGTGACACGTTATCTTCTGCCATAATAATATTATTTGCAATTGTGTCTAAGCTCATTGCTGCACGAGTACCAGCATTCTCAGCTTCTTTTGCTTTTTTAATAGCACGACGTACATCCTTAGGTAAATTCGTAGATGTTTCAGTAATTAAATCGTAAAGACTCTTCTCCAAATTTTGTAGATTCATTGGTATTGCCCCCCATAGAAAAATTGATTATTTCCACGTTACATTATACTCTTTTCAACTAATGAAAAAAAGGGTCCTTATCTGAGACCGCTAAATTAAAGCATATTTTAATAATATAGAAGGAGAGTATTGATTTTATAGAACGTTTGTTCTAAAATAGAATAAATCCAATATTAGGAGGAACTTGCATGACTGCTAAAACTTTACTTGAATTACCCGAAGCATTCGAGCAATATAGACCATTAATAGAAGGGACAATGAAGCCTGTTGTATTGGTTAATACGGAAATAAGTAAAACAACTTTATTTCAAAGTAAGTTTGCAGGAGATCCTTATTTCCCATTGGGAATGGACTATCCAAAAAACATGAAGGGACAACCGTTAAAGCTATTAGCTCAAATTAACTTTGCAGAGGTTCCTATGCATTTACCCAATTTCCCAGAAGAGGGAATATTGCAGTTTTATATTGATGGTTATGACGATGTTTTAGGAATGGATTTTGATAATGGACAAAATCAAGAAGGCTTTCGTGTAATATTTCATGAACAAGTTATGCAAGATGAAGCACAGCTTATTCAAGACTTTTCTTTTATAGAAATAGATGATGAGGAATTATATTTTCCTGTCGAGCGTGAAATGGCATTATCCTTTACTACAGGCGTTGAGCCGATGTCGATTGATGATTTTAGAAGCAATGAAAAGTATGCTAGCATCTTAACAGCTTTGGAGGATGACGAAGCATTAGAAGACAGCTTCTATGATGCTATGACTGGTGATGGTCATAAAATTGGAGGGTATCCATTCTTTACGCAAGAGGATCCTCGAGCATATGGAGATTATAAAGATTCAATCATTTTGCTGTTACAGATTGATAGTGTCGGCGACAATATTCTTTGGGGCGATTGTGGCGTTGGCAATTTCTTTATCACAGAGGAAGAGTTAATGAATAAAGATTTTAGCAAGGTACTTTATAATTGGGATTGCCATTAAAAAACAAGCGAGCACACGATGCTCGCTTGTTTTTTATTCATTATTGTTCACGAGCATGAAATTGCTCCATTTTGTCCTCTAAATCATCCATCATTTGGATTAAGCGATCAATATCTTCTAACTCAGCTGTTTCAGGATCAAGGGCATCTAATACTTCTAAAAACATCTCCAGACGCTCTTTTAAATAGGTTACTTGTTGCTCTTTATCAGTGATTGGCTTTGACATTCGTACACCTCATTTCATCCCTTTCATCGTAGCCGATTTGAGCTTAAATTTCAATGTTTAGGGAAACACCTAGGACTAAGAGATTAATTTTAAAAAACAATAAACAGAATATTTACAATATTGAGGATGTATGTTAAAGTTGTTTTAAGATAAAGTAAAGGAGCTGATTGGAAAAAGTCATCTTCAACGCTAACTCGAAAAGGAGGGAGTTTAAACAAGTAATCGGTAATATTCAAAAGCCGAAAATCGTGTTTATACAATTAAATGAGAATAAGTATTAGTTAAGCCTTAGCGTAAAATCACATGTGGTGAGCGCTAAGGCTTTTTGGTATGCTGTTCTTTGGAAGAATGACTAGATAGTGGAGGGAAAAATGACGTACTTCTCAGATTACAGCAAAAAAAGATTTACCATTTTAGTAGTAATTGTATCCATATCAGGCTTTTCACAAGGGATGCTATTACCGCTTATTTCGATAATATTTGAACGTGATGGGGTATCCTCTGCATTGAATGGCTTGAATGCAACAGGCTTATACATAGGAACATTACTGATTTCACCATTTATCGAGCAGCCCTTACGCAGGTGGGGCTATAAACCGATTATTTTAATTGGTGGAGCACTAGTTTTTGCGTCTTTACTTGCATTTCCTCTATGGAAAAGTGTGACCTTTTGGTTTGTCCTTCGTTTATTAATTGGCGTAGGCGATCATGCCTTGCATTATGCCACACAAACATGGATTACTAGTACTGCAGATCATAAAAGCTTAGGGAAGGGGATGGCCATTTATGGCTTATCATTTAGCATAGGTTTTGCTGTTGGGCCACTTATGGTGAAGCTCATTGAAATTGCTGAAGCGCTACCGTTTATCGTATCTTCAATAATGTGCCTCTTTGCATGGTCCTTTGTATTTCTCTTACAAAATGAAAAGCCTGAGCGTTTAACAGGTGATTTAAATGCCAGAGGATGGCAACGGTATAAAATGGCTATCGTATTTGGGTGGATTGCCTTTTTAGGTCCATTTGTTTATGGTTTTCTGGAGTCTTCACTAAATGCCTTGTTTCCTGTCTATGCACTACGCAAGGGCTTTGAAGTCGGCATGATTCCTATCATTTTATCTGTGTTTACATTTGGTGGTATTTTAACGCAAGTACCGCTTGGTGCACTAGGAGATAAAGTAGGGAGAAGGAATATTTTGATGATTGGGTCATTTGGTGGCGCAATTATTTTTGCGATTGCAAGCTTTTTAGAGCATTCACAATTCGCTGTGGCTGTCGCATTTTTCTTAACGGGTACGCTGGTTGGCTCGATGTTTTCTTTAGGGATTACATTTATGGCTGATTTGACACCAAAGGAGCTACTGCCTACGGGGAATTTACTTTGCGGAATTGCTTTAAGTATTGGTAGCTTAACAGGTCCATTTTTAGGTGGAGTTTATTTAGAATATGTAAAAAATTATAGCTTCCTTTTACTTGTGGCTATGCTTTTGCTAGCCGTTGCAATCGTTTTATTTATATTTGGACGCCGCAAGCATCAACAACCAAGGATGGCAAAATAAAAAGAGCGGGGCTCATCTCCCGCTCAAAAAACAAAAAACGCCCAGCAAATCCGTGCTGTTATGGCGTTTTTTGCGTAACAAGGATGTTCCGTCCAAGTTACATAGGTTTGGCACCTAGAAAATTATTATACAGACATGTTCTAATGAAAGCAATAAAAAAGAAAATGGGTATTTTTGGACATTATCCATCTTTCTATTTATAATAAAAGAACACTTGCTTAAAAAGGAGGTTTTTATCATGACAGAAATGAAAAAACTATCTATCCACCGTGCTTTAACAGAATTAAAAATGCTGACTCTGCGAATTGAAGCAGCAACAAATGAGGTTAGTGCAGTCGTAGCTAATCGAAAAAGCAATCGTAAAATTAATGGTGTAGACATTCCTGAATATGAAAAACAAATGCAAGCATCCTATGATAAAGTGCTAGGTTTAATTTCCTATCGAAATAAAATAAAAGCACTAGTTGTGCAGTCTAATGCAAACACAAAGGTGTTGGTGGGCAAAGAGGAAATGACTGTAGCGGAGGCAATTGAACGGAAACAATCCATTCAATACGAAAAGAATTTGCTAGAAGTTATACAGCATCAGCATCGTTCAGCTATCAATACGATTGCCAAAGAAAATGATGCATTACCTGCAAAGCTGGAAACCTATTTAATTAACATATTGGGCAATAAAGATAAACAATCACCAGAGGAAGTCAAATTACATACCGAAACATTTATGAAAAGAAATGAGTTTGAAATCATTGATCCCCTAAATGTTAAACAACAAATTGAGAAATTGAGCAATCGGATTGAAGAATTTGAATCAGAGGTGGACGCTGTCTTATCAGAGTCGAATGCCACAACCTTTATTGAAGTACAAGTTTAAAAAGATTTGCATGTCCTAGCGAAAATGGAAAACGAAAAGTCGCTCGCGCTTCAAGGCATGTGTGCGAGTTAAAACGTAAAACATGCCTTACTCCAATGGTAATTTTCAACTAAACTGATTTGAAAGTTCAAAGGTAAAAGGTGAAAGTACAAATCTTACGTTTGAAAGTTTTTTGAATAAAAGCTGAAAATTTAACATTTAATAATCATTTAAATCCTGGGTTATTGGTTAAGGTATCGACTTTTCTGGACCATCCATCATCCACCAGGCAGCTTGTGCTGTGCATTAGAAAAAGGACGTCTCCTAGGGAAACGTCCTTTTCATACTATTTGTTTTTTAAAACAAGTTTTGCAACGCATTCCACCTGCGCCGTTTGTGCGAACATATCCACAGGCTGAATATACTCAACATGATAAAGCTTAGATAATAGTTGTAAGTCCTTTGCCAAAGTGGATGGGTTACAGGAGGTATAAACAAAACGTTTAGGTTTTAGTTTAAGGACTGTTCGAATAAATTCAGGTGCTAGTCCTGTACGTGGTGGATCTACCGTAATCACATCAGGAGTAAATCCTTCCTTACGCCATTTCGCTAGAACACTTTCCGCTGTACCGACTGCATATTTCGTATGCTTGAAGCCATGATTTCGAGCATTTTTACGAGCATCCTGAATGCTTTCAGGAATGACATCCATTCCTCGAACTTCCTTCGCTTTATCCGCTAACCATAATCCAATTGTGCCAACGCCACAGTATGCATCAACCACTGTTTCTTTTCCCGTTAAAGCAGCAGCCTTTTTAATTTCATTATAAAGATGAACTGTTTGCTTTGGATTTAGTTGGAAGAAGGCGCGGGCAGATAAATCAAAGGCCAATTCGCCAAGCTCTTCATGAATGGTTTCTTTGCCATCAAGTACAACAGTTTCATCACCGAAGATTAATGATGTTTTTTCACGGTTAATATTTTGTGCAATGGATACAATACTCGGATCAATTTTTTTAATACGTGTAATCAATTCAGCTAAATGAGGGATTTCTTTCCTTGTTGTGACAAGAACGACTTGTGTCTCCCCGGTACGAATACCTGTACGTACAACAATCGTACGCACTAAACCATCTAGCGTACGACCATCGTAAATAGTGATATTTAGCTTTTGCAAAATTTTTCGAGTGGCAACGGTGATTTTGGAAGTAATTGGGTGCTGAACAAGGCAATCATTAATGTTTAACAGCTTATTACTTCCTTCAGCAAATAAACCTGCGTAAACACGCTTGCCTTCTTTACGTACTTGGAATTGGCTTTTATTACGATAATGCCAAGGATCATCCATGCCAAGTGTTTTTCTCACTTCAATTGTTTCGAGTAAAGGTTTGGCATAACGCTCTAATGCTTGTATAACAATGTCTCGCTTTTCTATTAGCTGTTTTTCATAGGTCATATGCTGAAGCTGGCAGCCCCCGCACTCATTGTACACTGGGCAAGGTGCTTCCTGACGATGTTTTGAAGCTTTACGAATGGCTAATATCTCTGCTTCAGCAAAATTACGTTGTGTTTTTGTTACTTGAGCTGTGATCTCTTCACCAGGAATGGCTCCTTTTACAAATATCACATTACGTTTATAAAAACCTACACCTTCACCATTAATGCCTAGCCTTTTTATTGTTAGTGGGAATTTTTGTCCCACGGTCATTGTTGTTTGCTGCGTCAAACGTTCCACGTCCCTGCTCTATATTGTCATCTCCCCATTATAGCGAAGGAGCAGGCGATTGCAAAGCAACAGGGAAATCTTCATATTCTAATACTAAATCGTCAAGCGATAAGAACGTATAACCTTGCTTTTTAGCTTCTGCAATAAACATTGGTAATGCTTCCGCATTATCCTGTGCTACGGTATGCATTAAAATAACGGCACCAGGATGCAGTTGTTCCATAAGTGCATTATAAGCATAATCTGCCCCACGACGCTCATCCTTCATCCAATCCTTAAAGGCCACAGACCAGAAAATATGGCGATAACCTTCTGCATTACCCACCTCTAGCACTTTTGCATTAAAAATTCCTTCAGGTGGACGAGCATATGTTGTACGATCGATGCCTGTCAATTCACGTAACTTGCCATCGAACTTTTGCCATTCTGCACGCATGCCATCTGGTGAAAGTCGAGCCATATTTGGGTGACCATATGAGTGATTCCCGATAGTATGACCATCCTTCACCATGCGTTTCACTAAGTCGCTTGCACTGTCTAAGTAATGGCCTGTTAAAAAGAAAGTAGCAGGTACATTTTCTTTTTTCAATGTATCCAAAATACTTTCAGTAAAGCCGTTTTCATAGCCATTATCAAATGTTAAATAGGCAATTTTTTTATCTGCCTTCCCTTTATAAATCGCACCATATTTGTCAAGTAACTGATCGAGCTGTGCTCCTGCCTCTGCCTGCTCACCGTTTTTAGCACGTTTAAAGCCCCAATGGTGTTCATCAGAACCAGCAGCAAAAAATGGATTAAAGCTAATTCCTGCGGCAATAATAAAAGTAGCAATTACCGCACCAACAATATGTTGTTTCCACATAAAAACGCATCCTTTCTTTTTCATTAGAATGCGTAATTACTAAAAAAATTATCCAACTTAATTTTTTCTAATTTTGAGCCTTTAACAAATTTTCAAGTGCTTGCTTTAAATAAGGGTATTTAAATATAAAATGTTGTTGTTCTAATAGGGTTGGTAGCACTTGTTGTCCTTCTAAAACAAGTGTGCTTTGTTCGCCGAGAGCTAAACGCATCGCAAAGCTAGGAACAGGCAGCCAATGACGTCTGCCCATGACTTCGGCAATCGTTTGACCAAATTCCTTCATTCTCATAGGATGCGGGGCTGTTATATTAAATGGTCCATGAATATTTTCATTTGTAATAGCAAAATAAATAGCACGTGCTACATCTTCAATATGTACCCATGAAAGCCATTGCTCTCCAGAGCCGATCGTTCCACCTATATGCATTTGATAGGGCAATAGCATTGGTGGAAGTGCGCCACTATTTCTACCTAAAATGACACCAAAGCGTGCAAGAGCCACACGAATACCTAATGCTTCTGCTCGTTTCGCATGTCGCTCCCAATCGTGGACTGTAGTGCCTAAAAAATCAGTTGCGTAATCCGTAAAATCTTCATCATAGATGGCTTGTGTGGAAGTTGGGTATATACCAACCGCACTAGCATTGACAAGGACTTTTGGTTTTATCGTGAGCATGTCCATTATACGTATAATCTCTAATGTGGCATTCATTCTGCTCCAATAGATAACTTTCTTTTGCTTTTTTGTCCAACGACCATTATTTAATGAAACACCTGCTAAATTCACAAAGGCATCTACATCTTCAAAGATTTCCAAAGCTTGCTCCTGCTGATGTAGCCATTGAACATAGTGAACGCCATTTTCTAGCTTTGACTTATGACGCGTTAAGACAAAAATGTCGTGTCCGTTGTGCTGCAATAGCTGTATAAGAGCATTTCCAACAAAGCCAGTGCCACCTGCAATCACTATTTTCATAACAAGCACCTCTTTTCTCGAATAAAACGCTTACTTTTAAGTTTATCATGTAACCAAAAAGTAAACATCTTTAGGCATTAATTGCAGAGAAGAAAGTTTACCCGTGGAAGGGAAGAGAATGCCCGCGAACATAGGGAAATTAACCGTGCTAATTGTCAGATCCCCCATAAAGAAATGCTATAATGATAATAGTGAGGTGTTTGCTATGCGTATGATTACAAAAATTGCACGTCAAAAAAACAATCCTGAACGCTATAATATCTATTTAAATGAAGAGTATGCTTTTCCGGTTGATGAAGCCATTCTCATTCAATTTGGTTTAACAAAGGGAAAGGTGCTCGATGAATTCGAAATTCAAGAGATTGCCTATGAAGATGAGATACGTAAGGCATTTAATAAGGGGTTAAACTTCCTTTCATATCAAATGCGAAGTGAGCATGAGGTTAAGAAAAAACTGCTCAACTTAGAGTTTGGAGAAGCTGTAGTGTTAGAGGCAATTCAAAAGTTAAAATCCTATGGCTTTATTAATGATGAAAACTATTCAAAGGCTCTTCTTGATACAAAGAAAGCAACTATGAAAAAAGGACCAAGAGCCATTAGACAAGACATGATCAAAAAAGGCATTGAGAAAAACTTGCAGGATGAGGTGCTTGCTACATATAGTTTTGAGGAACAAGTAAAACTGGCGAAGCAACTGGCAGAGAAAATTGTTCGAGCGGAAAGCAAGAAGACCCCAACACAGATTAAGACCAAAATTCAGGATTACTTATTAAGAAAAGGGTATGCTTTCTCGATTGTTGAAGAGGTGCTTAGCCAAGTTGAGATAGGGCAGGATGATGACAACTGGCAGCAGCTACTTGATGCTCAAGGCGAAAAAGTTTGGAAAAAGTACGTATCGAAGTATACTGGTTATGAGCTAAAAATGAAGGTTAAACAGGCGCTCTATCAAAAGGGTTTTCCTATAGAAGTAATAGATCGTTTTATAGAAGAGAAGGAGAATGAAGAATGAGTGAAAAAAATTATGCAGCTATGTCTGAACATGAATTGCGAGAGGAAATTGCTTTTCTAAAAGAGAAAGCTCGAAAGGCAGAACAGCTAGGGATCATCAATGAGTTTGCTGTTTATGAACGCAAAGCTTTAATGGCTGCGGCTTATTTAGTGGATCTTGATACAATCGTTCCAGGAGAAATGTATCGTATTGATGGTTCAGATAATGAGTTTTTCCAAGTAGATTATTTGAAGGGACGCTTTGCTTGGGGTCATCGTTTAGGCGGAGACAAGTACCAAGAGGCACTACCAGTATCTATCCTTTCACCAGTAAAGGTGGGCAAATAAATGGATGAAAAAATTGAGAAACTAACACAAGAGTTACTTGCAAAGAATCCTCAGATGTCTGTTGGACGGGCACAGGTTTGGGTGGAGTTGTTATGGAGTGACTTTGAATCAACTGCCGCGAAAGCAGGGTATGATTATCGTGGGGCAGAGTATACAGAAAATCTTGTTCGTCAATTAATTGCTAGCTATGGTGATAAACTACATGCTTTTGCAGGGCGCAATCCGAAGTATATACATTTACTAGATGCTAGTGATGACATGGTACAATAATAAAAACCCTGACCAATATTGGTCAGGGTTTACTGCTTAATTACTCGCACCAATTTGTAGTTTTTTCTGGAGCTTATCTTCTGTAAAGATCCAGCCTGTGTAAGACGTAATAATGTCATTCGCATCATTTAAATGTGCTACGGCAACGAAAGGATAGCGATTGTCACTACGGTAACGCAAATCGATTAACCTTAATTCTATTAGGCCGTTTTCAAGCTCGGAAATCTCCCATCGATACATAGGAGAGAAAGACACAAATGCAGCTAAGTTAGGATCTTTCATTGCAGCATCTACAAGCGCAGTTTTAGGCAAAGGCTTAATTTCGAATTTATCGTAAATATTAACAGTCCTTCCATAAGCACGGCCAACATAATAATGAGTTTTGGACTTTGCTGCGATTCGCCAGTGGAAGAAGCGCATAGTAGGTGCTACAATGACATATTCTTCATCTTGAATAGTATGATGCACCGCGTTTTTTACTGCTTTTTGCACAGCAAAACGCAAAATATAGTAAATCACGATAACCACGTACATGATACTGAATGTCCATACTGGATTTGTGCCAAATGCCCATAACACAATACCTACACAATGTAAGGTAAAAATGATGGGATCGAAGGTATTAATGACACCTAACGCAACCCATTTTCGAGAGAAAGGTCGAATTGCTTGTGTACCATACGCGTTAAAAATATCGACAAAAACATGAAGTGCAACAGCTAAAAATGTCCAAAGCCATAAATGTAACACATTCACATCTTGCAAAATCAGTGATAAAACAATTGTAATTAAAATTGGCCATAAAACTACAGCTGGTAGTGAGTGTGTAATTCCTCGATGATGTCTGATATAGATGGCGTTATTACGTAGTTTTAACACAGTGTCGACATCTGGAGCTTGTGAGCCAATAATTGTACCTGCCATTACTGCTGTAAAAGTCATTGAATGATTGGCTACTACAGGGTCAGCTAATGCAAGACCGCCAAGGGCAATACCCATAACGAAATGTGTACCTGAATCCAAAAATATCCACTCCTAGTATGCATTAAAATCGAGTACAATGTGCATACAACTTTATTTCGAACATAATAAAAGGTATATTGAAATATTCTGACACTCGTGCGTAAGCGACGATTATTGTCGATCTTCCACGAATATTCTTTTCTTCATTGTATACCCTTTTCATCATAAATTAAATCGTAAAAACAACGGAGGTCACTGTGAATTACCCATATGTAACAGAATTTCGACAATCATTAGTTGACTGGTTTAACACAGAGAAGCGTGATTTACCGTGGAGACACACAACAGATCCTTATAAAATTTGGGTATCTGAAGTGATGCTACAACAGACACGTGTCGACACAGTTATTCCTTATTACAATCGCTTTATGGAAAGTTTTCCAACATTAGATTTGCTTGCGGAAGCACCCCAAGAATACTTATTAAAGCATTGGGAAGGTCTTGGCTATTATTCTCGTGCTCGCAATTTACAAGCAGGTGCTCGTGAGGTTATAGAAAATTACGGTGGTATAGTACCTGACAATCGCCATGAAATATCTAAATTAAAAGGTGTTGGTCCCTATACTGCAGGTGCTATTTTAAGTATTG
Organism: Lysinibacillus sp. LK3; assembly: GCF_001043675.1. Taxonomy (NCBI): domain Bacteria; kingdom Bacillati; phylum Bacillota; class Bacilli; order Caryophanales; family Bacillaceae; genus Lysinibacillus; species Lysinibacillus sp. LK3. The sequence continues at coordinate 25,831 of NZ_LDUJ01000025.1, read as the reverse complement.
CCTATAATAAGCCTGAACATGCAGTTGACGGTAATGTTATGCGGGTTCTAAGTAGAGTGCTTGATATACATGAAGATATAGCTATTCCCAAAACGAAGAAAATTTTCGAAAGTGCGGTTGAGGAACTAATTGATCCTGATCATGCTTCATCGTTTAACCAGGGCTTAATGGAGCTGGGTGCACTTATTTGTACACCTACCTCTCCAAAATGTTTATTATGCCCAGTCAGAGAGTATTGCACAGCTTTTAATGAGGGAGAACCAGAAAAATTACCTGTCAAATCAAAAAAGATAAAAATGAAGCATCTCACATATGATGTTCTCGTATATGAAAATGACAAAGGACAATTTTTAATGCAACAACGTCCTGAGCAAGGCCTGCTAGCTAATCTATGGCAATTTCCAATGATTGATACAAGCCAATCTTCGGTAGAAAACTTTACAATGGAATATAAAGTAATTGTCCAAGCCAAACATGAATTACTTACATTTAAACATGTTTTTTCACATTTAACTTGGCATTTAAATAGCTATTATATAAAATGCGAATCGACTGAGCTAGGTGATTGGCTAAATCGTGAGCAAATAGAACTTTTACCGATGCCTGTGCCTATGCTAAAAATTTGGGATGAAGTAAAAAAGCAAACGGCAGGAAAATAAAACCTTCTTAAAATCATTGATACATGAGCATAAAAGTCATCACCTCCGTACACAATAACTAGCGTGGAGGTGAATGAATGATGAAAAAACAAAACAACCAAAATTTCCAACCGAATAAAAACATGCAACGTCAAAGTGAAGAGTTTGGTTATGAAACGGACGTAAATGAAGTGCAAAAGCAAAATGCGAAAGCAGAGCAAAAGAAAGCTCCAGCTTCTGGCCGTTTCTCAAAAACTAACCAAGATTTAGGTGAGTAACACTTTGTAACTGCATAATTGCATTTACCTCTAAGGGGCTGTCTTAAATCCGAAAAGATGAAAAAGACAGCCCCTTTTAAATTGTTTAGGTAAGTAAATCGTCAGCTTAAAAGGAAATTCTCTATGGCATTAACTAAAAAATCCCATCAAAGCTGACATTATAATAAAATTCGCTTATAATTGACTAAATTTTATACAAATTCAAAATAGCGTAGTGAAATTTGTGGTTTTCTAACTACACCTTTCGCGTACACATTGCTATAATATACTAGAGACTGCTAGATTTAGGTAGCATAGACGAAAAGGTGGGCTAACAAAATGGCATTACCGGTAGAAGGAGAAACGATACAAATACATAGTTATAAGCACAATGGCCGTATCCACCGTGTTTGGCAAGAAACGATGGTTTTAAAAGGAACGAAAAATATCGTAATCGGTGCGAATGAACGGACACTTGTGACAGAATCCGATGGTCGTACATGGCTAACGAGAGAGCCCTCTATTTGCTACTTCCATGCGGAACACTGGTTTAACATCATCTGTATGCTACGTGAAGACGGTGTGTATTATTATTGCAATCTAAGCTCACCATTTGTTTTCGATAATAATGCCATTAAATATATCGACTATGATTTAGATATTAAAGTTTTTCCTGACATGTCTTATACCCTTTTAGACGAGGATGAATATGAGCTCCATCGTAAGGAAATGTCTTATCCTGATGTCATAGATAAGATTTTAAAGCGCAATGTCGATAAATTAATAAGCTGGATTCAACAAAAAAGAGGACCATTTGCACCCGATTTCATCGATGTCTGGACAAATCGTTACAAGTTCCAGCTTGATATGCAGTCAGATGATCAATCATGACACCTATTAGTTTAACTAATAGGTGTTTTTTTATTGGAGGGGACAGAGTGTTGTTAAGGTAAAGGTAAAATAGTTCGCTATAAAGTCATCATAACTGTATTTTAATCAAAATATTGCTATAATACTTAGGGCATTCATCTTCGAATGTCTGTTTCTTTTTGTAAGGATGTGATGATAAATTGGGAAGCATTAAGCGATATATGCGCTTTGTTAAACCATATACATGGGAAATTATTTTAACGATTATCATTGGTATAGTAAAATTTGCTATTCCACTATTTATTCCACTGCTCATTAAGATTGTGCTAGACGATATTATTGCAGCAGATGACTTAACAGATGTAGAAAAAACAAAAGAACTATTTTATTGGCTAGGTGGAACTATTATTGTGTTCTTTATTATCCGTCCACCTATTGAGTATTATCGACAATATTTTGCACAACACGTAAGCAACAAGGTACTATTTGATATTCGTAAGGAAATTTATGCACATTTACAGCGTTTAAGCTTAAGGTATTATGCCAATACACGGGCAGGGGATGTTATTTCAAGGGTAATTAATGACGTTGAACAAACAAAAACCTTTGTCATGACGGGGTTAATGAATGTTTGGTTAGATTTGGCGACGATTGTAATTGCGATTGCCATTATGCTAACCATGGATGTGAAGCTAACACTAGTAGCATTGATCGCATTTCCATTTTATGCTTTCAGTGTGAAATACTTCTTTGGCAAATTGAGAGATTTGACACGGAAACGTTCTCAAGCACTTGCAGGTGTACAAAGCTATTTACATGAACGTGTAGCTGGTATGAGCATTATTAAAAGCTTTACTTTAGAAAAGCATGAGCAAAAATTGTTCGATTCAGCAAACGGTGAGTTTTTAGAAAAAGCGCTTGATCAAACAAAGTGGAACGCAAAATCATTTGCTGTCGTGAATACCATTACAGATGTAGCACCATTACTAGTTATAGCCTATGCGGGCTATCAAGTAATAAATGGGTCACTTTCAGTTGGAACAATGGTTGCTTTTATTGCTTATATTGAACGTTTATATGGCCCACTTCGTCGACTTGTTAGCTCGTCCACAACTTTAACACAGTCAATCGCTTCAATGGATCGAATGTTCGATTTAATAGATGAGCCTTATGAAGTGAAGGATAAGGACTATGCTGGTGAACTCCCACGTGCAAATGGGCAGGTTCGCTTTCACAATGTATCCTTCCAATATGAAGAAACTGGCTCACCTATTATAGATGCTATCGATTTAACGATAAATCCTGGGGAGACTGTTGCCTTTGTAGGGATGAGTGGTGGTGGTAAGTCAACGATTATCAGTTTAATTCCTCGCTTTTATGATACAACAAGCGGGCAAGTGACCATTGATGGAAAAGATGTACGGGATGTCACTTTACATTCCTTACGATCTCAAATTGGTATTGTCCTGCAAGATAATATACTTTTTAGTGATTCTGTCAAAGAGAATATCTTAATGGGGAGACCAGATGCAACAGATGCACAGGTCATCGAAGCAGCCAAAGCGGCAAATGCCCATGACTTTATTATGAGTCTGCCTAATGGTTATGACACAAAGGTTGGGGAAAGAGGAGTAAAGCTCTCTGGCGGACAAAAACAACGAGTTGCCATTGCGCGTGTGTTTTTAAAAAATCCACCAATTTTAATCCTGGACGAGGCTACTTCTGCATTAGATCTAGAAAGTGAAGCACTGATTCAAGAATCATTAGACAAGCTTGCTCATGAACGAACAACTATTATTATTGCGCACCGTCTTTCTACAATTACCCATGCTGACAAGATTTTCGTCATCGATCATGGTCAATTAATCGAAAGTGGAACACATGAACAGTTAATGGACAGTCAAGGAACATATTATAATTTATTCCAAGTACAGCACTTAGATTAAAATTTTCCGAAAATTAAACGGTTTAAGAAATTTTTTCAAAAAAAGTCTTTCATTTATTCGAAAATGGAAGGCTATTTTTTTTTGAAAAAAGTAAAAAATTATCTCTTTATAAGATTTTATTATTATGGAAGGCGATTATTGTAGAAATTCTATGTAATTTGCAGAATATTAATGATTGAAAGAGTAAGGGTTTTTAGTTAGAATTATCTGAAAATAAGGAATTTAACGAAAGTTATAGTATTCTATTAATATTATTATACATTTAAGTAAAATATAGGTAGGGTGGGGCGTTACACATGAGGAAAAAACTACTAGAAATAAAAGGTTTGAAAACAACCTTTTTCACAGATAATGGGCAAATTCCTGCTGTAGACGATATCGATTTTTCTGTCCATGAAGGGGAAATTTTAGGGATTGTAGGAGAATCGGGAAGTGGTAAAAGTGTTACGTCGCTGTCCATCATGGGATTAATTCCATCACCACCAGGTAAGATAACGGGTGGAGAAATTTTGCTAGATGGCAAAAATATTGCTAAATGTACGGATAAGCAAATGCAAAAAATACGTGGAAAAGACATTGCAATGATTTTCCAAGAGCCGATGACTTCGCTAAACCCCTTGTTCACGATTGGTGACCAGTTAAAGGAGGCTATATTAATCCATAATCCAAAATGGTCAAAAAAGGAAGCGTTTGCAAGAGCGGTTGAAATTATGAAATTGGTGGGTCTACCACGTGCTGAGGATTTGCTAAAGGACTACCCACATCAGCTGTCTGGCGGTATGCGTCAACGTGTGATGATTGCTATGGCACTTGTCTGTGACCCTCAAGTATTGATTGCGGATGAGCCTACAACTGCATTGGATGTTACAATACAAGCCCAAATTTTACAGCTTATGAAAGACTTAAATAAACGATTGAATACAGCTGTGTTGTTAATTACACATGATCTGGGGGTTGTCGCGGAAACCTGTGAGCGAGTGATTGTTATGTATGCAGGACAAATAGTGGAAGAGGCGCCGATTCATGAAATTTTCACTAATCCTAAACATCCCTACACACAAGGACTTATTCAATCAGTACCTGACATGCGTTATAAAAAGGAAAATTTATACTCCATTCCTGGAAGTGTACCGAAACCAGGAAGTATTCAGGTAGGCTGTCGTTTTGCGGCACGCTGTGAATATGCAATGGAACGTTGTTTACAGGAAACACCACCTTTATTTGAAGCAGCAGAGGATCATAAATCGAGATGTTTTTTACTAGAAAAGCAGGAGGTGGAGCAACGTGTCGAAAGCGTTATTAAAGGTTGAGGGGTTAAAAAAATATTTTCCGATTCGAAAAGGAGTCCTTAATTCACATGCCGGGGATGTAAAGGCTGTAGATGATGTTTCCTTTGAAGTGTTTGAAGGAGAAACATTAGGAATTGTTGGCGAATCAGGCTGTGGTAAATCCACAACGGGTCGCTTATTAATGCGTTTACTAGAGCCCACTGGAGGCAGGATAGAATTCGCAGGCAAAATGATTTCAGAATTATCCAACAATGAAATGAGGAAGGCACGTAGAGATATTCAAATGATTTTTCAGGATCCCTATGCCTCACTAAATCCTCGCCATAACATCGGCAAAATTTTAGAGGAGCCTCTTATTGTTCATGGGATAGGTAATGCCAAAGAGCGAAAACAAAAAGTGTTGGAGCTACTTGAGATTGTTGGATTGAATGAATATCATATCAAACGCTATCCGCATCAATTTAGTGGAGGGCAAAGGCAACGTATTGGCATTGCTAGAGCCCTGATGACCAATCCACGCTTAATTATTGCGGACGAGCCAGTATCTGCACTTGATGTATCCATCCAGGCACAGGTTTTGAATTTATTGCAAAAGCTGCAAAAGGATTTAAGGCTAACTTATATTTTTATTTCCCATGATTTAGGGGTTGTGCGTCATATTAGTAATCGAGTTGGCGTTATGTATTTAGGTAAATTAGTTGAGCTGACAGCGAGTGAGGATTTATATGCTGAACCGCTTCATCCATATACACAAGCACTTTTATCTTCGGTTCCTGTTCCAGATCCTACGTTTGAACGGGAACAGATCATCATTTCTGGAGATATTCCAAGTGCATCAAATCCGCCAAGCGGTTGTACATTCCATACGAGATGTCCATTTAAAAAGGATCAGTGCTCACAGGTAGTACCTAAAATGCAAGAAGTGAAACCAGGTCATTATGTTGCTTGCCATCTTTACGAGGCGCTACAACATTAAATGATATAAAAACTCATAGGGGGAAATTCGATGAAGAAAAAGAAGTTTTGGACTTTAGGTGTAATGCTACTCCTTATTCTCTCGACAATCTTAGCAGCATGTGGCGGCTCAGATACTAAGGATACGGGTAGTAAAGATACTTCAACTGGTGGCGATACTGCTAGCAGTGGAGAACCAAAAATTTTAGTGTATGGTCGTGGTGGAGATTCTGTAGCACTTGACCCTGCTGTTGTTACAGACGGTGAATCCTTCACGGTGACAGCTAATATTTATGAAACACTTGTAAACTTCGGAGAGCAAGATGTAACAATTCAACCAGGCTTAGCCAAATCATGGGAGGCATCAGAGGATGGTTTAACGTATACTTTCCAGCTACAAGAAGGTGTGAAATTCCATGATGGCACAGATTTCAATGCTGAGGCTGTTGTTAAAAATATTGAACGTTGGAAAACAGGTGCAGATAAACACCCTTACTTTAGCTCGCAATTTGTCGTTGGTGACAAGCAAGTAATTGAATCAGTAACTGCAGAGGGAGACTACACAGTTGTCTTTAAGTTAAGTCAACCTCAAGCACCATTCCTGAAAAATTTAGCAATGTCTCCATTTGCGATTGCTTCTCCAACAGCATTTGAAGCAGATGAAGAAGGTTTATCTGCAAATCCTGTAGGAACAGGTCCATTCAAATTTGTTAGCTGGGTACGTAATGATTCAATCACAATTGAGAAAAACCCGGATTACTATATTGATGGCTATCCTAAATTAGATAAAGTAATTTATCGTTCTATTCCAGAAAACTCAGCACGTTTAAATGATTTATTAGCAGGCAATATTGATGTAGCTGATGGCTTAAGCCCATCTGATAAAGCAACAATCGAAGGCGATGCAAATTTACAGTTAATCGAACGTCCATCTATGAACGTTGGTTACCTTGGTTTAACTGTTACACGTCCTCCTTTTGATAATGTAAAAGTGCGTCAAGCAGTCAACTATGCAATTGATAAACAAGCATTAGTAGATGCATTTTATGAAGGGCTAGCTGAGCCAGCGAAAAACCCAATGCCACCAGTAATTTCTGGTTATAACGATGAAGTGACAGGCTATACGTATGATCCTGAAAAAGCGAAAGCATTACTTGCTGAAGCAGGCTACGATGGCAAGGAAATTGAGCTATGGGCAATGCCAGTACCACGTCCATACATGCCAGACGGACAAAAAGTGGCTGAAGCGATTCAAAAGAACTTAGAAGACGTGGGTATTAAATCTAAAATTGTGTCATTTGAATGGGCTACGTATTTAGAAAAAGCTCAAAACGGTGAAGCGGATGCATTCCTACTTGGCTGGACAGGCGATAATGGGGATGCGGATAACTTCCTATACACGTTATTAGACGGAGATAATATTGGTTCTAATAACTATACGTTCTATGATAATCCAGAATTACACAAGATATTAACAGCTGCTCAAACTGAGATTGATGAAGACAAGCGTAATGAACTTTATAAGCAAGCTCAAGTAATTATTTCTGAGGATGCTCCATGGGTTCCACTTGCTCACTCTATTCCAATTTTAGCTGCTAACAAGAAAGTTACAAATTACATTGCGCATCCTACTGGTTCTGACCGTTTAGATGCAGTAGATATTCAATAGTAAATTTCATCATTTTTAATTGAACAAAGGAATGTGAAGAATCTGCTTGCTTTTCTGCGGGTAAGCCGTGGAAATCTCGCAGATTCTTTTCAAGTAAAGATAATGATTATTTCCTGTATGAAAGAATTCAACTAAACATTCAAAACCGTTTAGTGAAGGCTCAACCTTTCAACAGTATATAAAGACTTCACAGTAGATTATGAAAATCATAGAGAGGTGATGAAAATGCTTCACTATATGGGGAGACGTTTACTTCAACTAATCCCAGTTTTGCTTGGAATGACTTTTATCGTCTTTATGTTGATACGGGCAATTCCTGGAAATCCAGCACAGGTTATTTTAGGACAACAGGCAACAAAAGAGGCGGTCGAGGCGTTAAACGCAAGTTTAGGATTAGATAAGCCGTGGTATACACAATATTTTAGTTACTTAGCAGGTATTTTTCAGGGAGATTTAGGGGTTTCCCTACGTACGAAACTACCTGTATCAGAAGAAATTTTCCCATACTTAGCAGCAACGGCCGAACTTGCACTATTTGCGATGATCATTGCGATTGTTATTGGTGTGAATGCTGGCATTATTTCTGCGTGGTTCCAAAATTCTTGGTTTGATTATACAGCAATGATTATAGCGTTAATCGGTGTATCTGTACCCGTGTTCTGGCTTGGTTTGATGGAGCAATGGACATTTAGTAGTAAGCTTGGATGGCTGCCTACATCTGGTCGAGAAGATGTGCGAAATCCAATTACCGCCATAACCCATTTCTATTTATTGGATACGCTCATTCAAGGCCGCTTTGATCAATTCATCGAAGTCATAAAGCGATTAATATTACCAGGAGTAGCACTTGCAACGATTCCGATGGCTATCATTGCGAGAATCACAAGGTCCTCCATGCTGGAAGTTATGCGTTCAGATTATGTAAGGACTGCAAGAGCAAAAGGGCAAAAAATGTTTATTGTTGTTTATAAGCATGCATTAAAGAATGCAGTTATTCCTGTGTTAACGGTAATTGGTCTACAAACTGGATTACTGCTAGGTGGGGCCATTTTAACAGAGACGATTTTTAGTTGGCCAGGAATTGGTCGTTATATTTATGATGCGATTGGCTTCAGGGATTATCCCGTTATTCAATCAGGTATTCTCGTCGTTGCATTTATCTTCATCATGATTAACTTAATCGTGGATTTACTGTACACAGTAGTCGACCCACGGATTAAATACAAATAGAAGGGAGTTGCAATGATGACTGGAGCAATCGATATAAAAAAAGAAGTATCACCAGTTCGAGAAAAGGCAGTAGGTCCATGGCTCGAAGGGTGGCGTAGTTTTAAAAAGAGTAAATTATCCCTTGTTGGAGCAGGAATTGTTATATTTTTTATTATACTAGCTGTCATTGGTCCGTTCATTGCACCACAGGGCATCAATGAACAAGATTTAACGAAGCGTTTACTGGCACCATCCGCTGATCATTGGTTTGGAACGGATGATTTTGGACGGGATATTTTTTCGAGGATCATTCACGGTGCAAGGATTTCGCTATGGGTAGGCTTTTTCTCTGTTATTTTGTCCGTGATAATTGGTAGTTTACTTGGCATCATTGCAGGTTATTATGGAAAATGGATCGATACGATAATTTCACGTATTTTTGATATTATGCTAGCTTTCCCTAGTATGCTACTAGCGATTGCAGTAGTATCAGTGCTTGGTCCATCTTTACAAAATGCATTAATCGCCATTGCTATTATTAACGTACCGAATTTTGGGCGCTTAATCCGTTCTAAGGTTTTAAGTGTCAAGGAAGAGGAATATATAGTAGCGGCAAAAGCAATTGGTATGCGTGATGCACGAATTCTATTTTCGCATATTTTGCCGAATTCCATAACCCCAATAATTGTACAGGGAACACTAGCAATTGCGACAGCCATTATTGAAGCGGCAGCATTAGGTTTTCTTGGGCTAGGGGCTCAAGCTCCAGCACCAGAATGGGGAAAAATGTTAGCGGATGCACGGAAGTTTTTATTAAATGCTCCGTGGACGATGATTTTCCCTGGTTTAGCTATTATGTTAACAGTTTTAGGCTTTAATCTAATGGGTGATGGACTACGAGATGCACTTGATCCAAAAATGAAAAGTTAGTAAATAAGACAATAGCCTTCTACAAGTTAGAAGGTTTTTTTAGCTGCTTGGACCATTGGATATAAAAGGAACATTTTTACTACAAAAACGTTTTATAGTATAGAAAAAGACGTGAGGGGCTTTCAAAAATAAGAGAAAACACCTTTTTGGAGCCATTAATTGAATTTTTTGTCACGTTATTTTAGACTTAATTTAAGTAGAAATCTTTTAGCTTAGTAGATTATTGCTTACCATAAAATCTTTCGACTGAAATACATATTTTAGGAGGGTGTTAGAATTGGGGATTAATTTACAAAAAGGACAAAGAGTTGATTTAACAAAGGGTAACGCAGGATTAAATAAAATTAAAGTTGGTTTAGGGTGGGACCCTGTAGGCCAAGAGAAAAGTGGCGGCTTTTTAGGTGGTTTATTTTCTAGCAGAAATAGTGGCAGTGGCAGAAGTATCGACTGTGATGCTTCGGTATTAATGTTACAAGATGATAAGGTTGTAGCGGGTGACGATGTTGTTTATTTCGGAAAATTAACAAGTAGCTGCGGTTCTGTTCGACATTCAGGTGATAATTTAACAGGTGATGGTGATGGTGATGATGAGGTAATTACAATTGAACTATCGTCTGTACCTTCGCAATATAACAAGCTTGTGTTTGTTGTAAACATTTATGATGCGGCAGGTCGCAATCAACACTTTGGTATGATTCATAATGCATATATTCGTGTGTATGATGACAGGACAGGAAGCGAACTAATTCGCTATAATTTAACTGATAATTATTCGAATTTAACGACGTTAGTATGTGGAGAAATTTACCGTCATAATAACGAATGGAAATTTGCTGCGGTTGGTACGGGAACAAATGACATAAAGCTTGGCGACGTTGTTCGAAGATATCAATAAATAATTGACTAAATAGGAGGAATAAAAATTATGGGCATTTCACTACAAAAAGGTCAAAAGGTAGATTTAACTAAAACAAATCCAGGATTAACGAATGTGGTTGTAGGTTTAGGCTGGGATACAAATAAATATGATGGTGGTCATGATTTTGACTTAGACTCCTCTGTGTTTTTACTTGCTGATACAGGTAAAGTTGCAGATCAAAATGATTTTATTTTTTATAACAACACTACAGGTGGCAATGGTTCAGTTGAGCATTCAGGCGATAATTTAACAGGTGTAGGCGAAGGTGACGATGAAGTGGTGAAAGTGGCATTAACTCAAGTACCTGCTCATGTTCAGCGACTAGCCTTCACAGTAACAATTCATGATGCAGAGTCTCGCAGTCAAAACTTCGGTATGGTGTCTAATGCCTATATTCGTATTATGAATGCTGCTTCCAACGAAGAAATTATTCGCTATGATTTAGGCGAGGACTTCAGTATTGAAACAGCTATTGTTGTAGGGGAATTATATCGTCATAACGGAGAATGGAAATTTAATGCGATTGGTGCAGGCTATCAAGGTGGCTTAGCTGCTTTATGTAATGATTATGGCTTAAGTGTAAACTAAAATTTCATCTTTGGACAGAAAGGGAGATTTTTGAATGGCTATACAATTAAGTAAAGGGCAACGTATTGATTTAACAAAGCAAGATCCAGGCTTAAATAGCATTGGCATTGGTTTAGGCTGGGATGTAAAGCAATTTGATGGTGGCCAAGACTTTGACCTGGATGCATCTGTATTTTTACTAGATGCTTCAGGTAAATGTCGTAATGAACAGGACTTTATTTTCTATAATAATCTAGCCAGCCCAGACCAGTCTGTTGTCCATACGGGAGATAATCGTACAGGTGCAGGGGATGGGGATGATGAAAAAATTCTTGTCAACTTAAAGCAAGTATCACCTCAAATAGAAAAAATTGTAGTGACGGTTACTATTTACGATGCCGAGGGACGTCATCAAAACTTCGGGCAAGTCTTAAATGCCTATGTACGATTGACGAACGAAGAGTCGGGATCAGAGGTATTGCGTTACGATTTAGGTGAAGATTTCAGTATTGAAACGGCTGTAGTATTTTGTGAGCTGTACCGACATAATGGTGAGTGGAAATTTGCTGCAGTAGGTTCAGGTTACCAGGGTGGACTAGCTGCTTTAATCAATGCATATGGCCTACAGTAACTATGGGACATAGGTGCATGGTGGAGGATCTGATGTGGATGTATTAAATGAGATATTAAATACATATGCACAGTTTTTAAACTAGCAGATGTAACAGGGGCTTATCGTAATACACTGAAAATGTGTGTTAGTATATTGGGGCTACCATCCTTCGCATGAAATTTTCGTTATTATTTTAATAGCTGCATTCTTATTGACATTTGTTATTTACAAGTTGAAGAAGAAAACAGCAGTGTAAACAAGGCACTGTATTAGTCTGTATGGAACAGGCTGATACAGTGCTTTTTTCACAAAAGGCATAGTTACAGGGGAGAGGATTAGATGCAACATTTTGCAACAGAAGCAGAGATGATTTTTTATAAGAAGCCACAGCCGTTTACAAAATGGGAAACGGCGGATATTTTGTCATATGCCCTAGGTGCGACTTTGTATATGCCAGCTTCCATGCCTACGATTGTGAGCTTGATCCGATCACAAAAATATAAGGAACTCACATCACTTGTCATTGATTTGGAGGATGCAGTTGGAGATGCAGAGTTAGTAGATTGTGAAGCTAAGCTGATAGAGGATATTAGTGAATTATACGCACTCTATCAGCAAAAACAGCTATTACTTCAGGAGCTCCCTTTACTTTTTGTTCGAGTACGTCATGTTGAGCAATTTCAAAGGCTAACAACTGTTTTAGGGAAAAAGCAAGAAATATTAACTGGCTATGTCTTTCCGAAGTTTACAGCAGAACAGGGTGCCCGTTATTTCGAGTTGCTTGAACAAACCATTTTAGAAAATGATTTAATTTTATATGGTATGCCAATTTTAGAAAGTCGTGAGGTACTATATAAGGAAACTCGCATGGAAGCGTTATTAGACATTAAAGCGGTTCTACATCAATACAAAGCCCGTGTATTAAATGTACGAATTGGTGCTACCGATTTTTGTGGTATTTACGGAATTCGCCGGCGTATGGATTCTACCATTTATGATATTAGTGTCATACGAGATTGTATTGCAGATATTGTCAATATCTTAGGTCGTGAGGAAGATGGTTTTATTATTTCTGGGCCTGTGTGGGAGTATTTTAATAATCAGCGTGTATTAAAGCCCGCACTTAGAGTGACACCATTTAGTGAGAAAGGCGCGCTTGATACAAGGAAAGCGTTATTAGACGATTGTTTAGATGGATTAATGAAAGAAGTTTTAATGGATAAACAAAATGGCATAGTGGGAAAAACAATTATTCATCCGAGCCATATCCGTGTTGTGCATGCCCTGTATGCTATTTCGTATGAGGAATACTTAGATGCGCTAAGTATTATAGAAAATAATGATGGACAAAAAGGTGTTATGAAAAGTCACTATGCTAATAAAATGAATGAAATTAAGCCACATATGAGATGGGCACAACGGATTTTAAAACAGGCTCATGTCTATGGTGTTTATCATGAATCTGTCGATTTTGCCTCACTTTTATTACAGTCTGAAATAGGTGGTAGTGTATATGCAACAACAAATGAGTAAATTAAGCATTTTACCGAATTATTCAATTGATATTGAAATTACCTACAATCCCCATAATTTTGCGCTAACCGATTTGTTTAGAATGGCGGCTCGGATTAATAAGAAGAGACAATTTTTGTTTGTAAGCACGGTACTAGGCAAACATTTGGCTGTCCGTCCGCAAATCCCTTTACTGACAGGAACTCTTTTAGCAATGATGTATCAGCAGCATCTTACGGGACAAAAGGTAATGGCTTCGGCTGTCGTTAAAGCTTTAAAAGACGGAGCTAATTTGGATGAAGTACAAAAATCCATAGAAGGAACCCTAGAATTAACGGATGAAACATTGTTTATTGGCTTTGCTGAGACAGCAACAGCACTTGGACACGCAGTATTTAATGCCTTTCACTCGAATGCTATGTATATCCACACAACACGTGAAGTGTTGCCCGATTTTGAGCCATTTGTTACGTTTGAAGAAGAACATTCACATGCGACAAGCCATAGAATTTATACGGAGGAACCAGAATTTTTACTGCAAACTAAGCGCATTGTGTTAATTGATGATGAGATTACTACTGGAAATACGGTCATTAATATTATTGAGACTTTAATACAGAAATTTCCTTTAGTGAGACAATATGCGGTACTATCTATTTTAGATTGGCGTTCCCAACAGCAGCAAACAATCTTTAAGCAATTAGAAGTACAATGGGGTATCTCTATAGAATTCATCTCCATTATGTGTGGGAATTTTAGCTGTTCAGGCATTCCAAGCTTAACCAGTACACAACCAAACTTACTAACACAGGTTGCACGAGATATGGACATTTGTCCGATTCAAGTATCTGTTGATCGCAAATTCTATCGTTCTGTTGCGGAGAATGGGTTAATAAATAAGTACCCCTATTTACTAGCAACAGGGAGATTTATGCTCACGTCAAAACAGCATGTTGACCAAAAGCAAACGATACAAGCTATTGCTATGCAATTACAAGAGCTAAGAACAAATGGACCAGCACTTGTTATTGGCACGGGTGAGTTCATGTATGTTCCTATGCAAATTGCCTCTTTTTTAGGAAATGATGTTTATTTTCAGTCAACTACTCGTAGTCCAATCTATTGTACGGATGATTTAGGATATACGATTAACGATAAAATAGCCTTTGAAAGTCCAGAAAATAACGGGGTCACTAATTTTTTATATAATCTTCAAAGCCAGTCTTACACGGAACTTTTTTTCATAGTGGAACGTATAGCAAGTAAAGAGGTAGTTGCCCGTGTGGTAAAGGCATTACAAGAAGCCACTAAAGCCAAAGTATATGTAATTAGTATGCATGAATTGGAGGTAGAACGATGATATCGACTTTGCAGCCAGATAAAATGGGGAGTTATGCACCAGAGGACGTTATTTTTTTATTGCGTGATATTGGAAGTGCATTCCTTGAAATGGATAATGAGAAACGTGAACAACTCATTCAATCGGGTATACATTATTCGGAAATGCTGCCAGTGGAGAAGCAACCATCGGATACCTACATGAATCTTTTTTATAAAGCGCTAGATGTTCATGCAGAAAGAATAGCAATCGCCGTTGGAGTAGTGGCAGAACAAATCATTGAAAATAGAGGATTAGAAAATTTAATTCTTGTGAGTTTAGCTCGTGCAGGTACACCCATTGGTATTTTAATCAAACGGTATATAGCCATGCATTATCATGTGAATGTTCCACATTACTCCATTTCTATACTGCGAGGTCGTGGGTTTGATGAAACGGCAATTCGTTATATTTTGACACAGCATCCTCTAGGAAGTCTGCAATTTATTGATGGTTGGACAGGAAAAGGGGCAATTACCAATGAATTAATTCAATCCTGCCAAAAGTTTAATTTACAATATCAAGAACAGTTAAGTGGCGATTTAGCTGTTTTGGCTGATCCTGGCCATTGTGCAGCTATTTATGGAACTCGTGAGGATTTTTTAATACCATCTGCTTGTTTAAATTCCACTGTATCTGGATTAGTAAGTAGAACGGTATTAAATTTGCAGTTTATGGATGCAAACGATTTTCATGGTGCAAAATACTACAAAGAATTAGAGGCAATAGATGTCTCCAATCTGTACATAGAGCGTATCGTCACATGTTTTGAACAAGTACAGAGTAAAATTGTGCAACAAATTCAAGAGCAAGAAATCTCTCCAATTACTTGGGAGGGTATGAAGTCCGTGCAAACAATTCAACGAGATTTTGGTATTGATAATATTCATTTCATTAAGCCAGGTGTTGGGGAAACGACAAGAGTTTTGCTGAGAAGGATACCTTGGAAGATTTTAATTAATCCACAGTACATGCATGAATTGAAACATATTTTATTATTAGCGCAGGAAAAAAATGTATTGATTGAAGAGTATTCGAATATGTCCTATGCATGTTGTGGTTTGATCAAAGAATTATAGAGGAGAATATGATGATATTATTTACATCTGATTTAGATAGAACCCTTATTTATTCTAAACGCATGATGGAGATGTTTCCGCCAGCTACAGAGACAATCGTCGTTGAACACAAGGACGAAACAGCAATGAGTATGATGACACAGGCAACAGCACCCCTATTGCAACAGGTACACCAACATACTTTATTTGTACCTGTTACGACAAGAGCTTTACATCAATATCAAAGAATCCATTTTATTCATGATTTATGCCCTGCTTTTGCAATTACAAGCAATGGGGGTACAATAGTAGAAAAGGGTCAGCCATATGAAAAATGGACACAAACATTATCTAGACGTATTGAAGATTCCTCGATCCCTCGTATGGATATGCTAAAGCTTTTTCAGACAATTAAATCTGATACATGGCTACAACGATCTCTGTATATAGATGAGCTTTTTTATGTACATCATGTAGATATTGATATTTTACCATACGATGAATTACAAGCGATGATTCAAGAGTTTGATATGCATGGTTGGCATGTTCTGCTACAAGGAAAAAAATTGTATTTTATGCCCAAGGTGCTGACAAAGGAAGCGGCTATAGAATATATAAAAGAGTTCTGTACATACGGTGTGCATATAGCAGCAGGTGATTCTATTATGGATTATGGCATGCTTGCAATGGCTGATTTAGGTTTTACACCAAATCATGGAGACTTAAAGGATAAACAGCCAAAATTTTTACAAAATACAACTTACTCGCCTCACAATGGTGAAGCATTTACAAAGAATTTATTGGAAACAGTTTTACAGATGGCATCACAACAAACGATCGTATAGATGTTCAAATATTTTTGTTGTCATTAGGTGAGACGTCCTATGACAAATGAATGCTTTAGCATAGGCTGAGGATGATTTTTAGGAGGTGCGTTTGTATGCAAACAATCACAATTAAATCAGTGTTGGAGCGTCATCCTGATGATTGGCTACAGGCGTTTCAAGATTCACCAAAGGATCGTGCATTTTATGAAACAACAGAGCAGCAAGTGAGCTTTAGTAGAATTGCTGTTCGTGTATTGGGCGTACCAATCGAAGAAGATGATTATTTCAATTCATTATTTACATTGTCACAGAACACTAACATCCATATTTTAAGTGAAGAATTAAATAAACATATTGAACCAAAAGACTTTCAGGCAATACAAACAATCCTTTCGCAGCATCAACAAACTCCACAAGGTCTATCTATTAATCGTTTAGTGGCAATGATGTATGGTTATCAATTAATTCCTAAGCATGATGACAGTGTAATGAATCGCCATTTACAGTTAGCAACCATTAAAGTAGTAGAGCTCTTTCAAAAACAGCAATCGTTAGGTTTGCTAGCAAATGACTTTCGCCGTTTTTTAATTGATATGGTGAAATGGCTAAAAAACCATTGGATTCTATGGACAAAATCCATGAAACCAACAGATGATTTTCCTAAAGTAGTTTGGTATGGGGAAGCAACTCTAAGTCAGCGCTATTTCTTATTGTTATTAATGGAGCTCGGTTGTGATGTGTTAATTTTTCATCCAGCTAAAATAGATGAATTTGCTGAGATTGATCCTAATGATACTTTCTCTATCACATATGCGTACGCCAATCAAACAACTTTACAGCCATTTCCTGATAAGTTGCGTGACCGGCAGGCAACGGTTGGATATCGATCTAGTCAGCATTTTGAGCAATTAATGCATGATCAGCAATCAGGTGTCTATAAGCCTTGGCAGTTTAAAGATTTTATGCCACGCTCCTTAACATTACGGATGACATATGATGATATTTTTATTTATGCAAAAGAGAAAGCTTTGGTTCGACCACAGTTTGAAGTAATTGGGGATGAGATTGTCATTCCAGTCATATTTGCCAAAATTAGTGGGGTTTCGAGCAGACGGGAAGAATACTGGTATTATATGCATCAGTTATTAGCAAATCCGCAAACTGTTTTTGTCCAAAAATTCCCCTATGCACCAACGAGTAGAGCCAATTTTCACTTTCACTATAAGCATTGCCTAGTAAATGGAGAACTATCAGTAGAGCGTATTATGCAAAGTGATTGGTGGCAATACGGTGAGTTAACATTGGAGCTACAGCGTGCGATTGCACACACGATAAAAACTTCCTGTGAGCAGCCCATGTTGAAACAGCAGCAAAATGAGACCTTATATGATTTACAGTTATTTTTATTTAAACAAATGTCGATGGTTCCACAGGAGATCCTAAGATTACTACAAAGCTTTGACTATTCCCAAGAGGTACCGAAGCTGGTATTATACCAAGCACCTCAACAACCAGCTTTATCACGTGAAGATATAGCGTTATTGGCCTTTTTAAATCGATTTGGTGTGGATATTGTTTTTTATAATCCGACAGGACAACTAGATTTAGAAAAGCATTTGCAAGAGGATAGTTATGATGTACACCGTTTAGAGCATATGCTGTTTGACTTGCACTATGAAGAACCAAAGCCACAGAAAACTGCACCCGACAAAATCATAAAAAAACTCTTTAATCGTTTTTTCTGATGATAGGAAGGAGGCGGCACGAATGTCGAATAACTCGTTGACGCTGAAGCAGCTGACACTGGAAACAGCAGAAGCCTTCAAAGAACAGTTAAGGGATCATGCAGAGGTACGGCAAATTGCCAATCAAATCAATATAAAAAATCAGATAGAGCTATTAGCTTTGGGAAAAGAGCCGTCTACAAAATTAGCTACTTTTGCAGATCAAATTTTAGCCATCATCACCCAGTCAACAACTTTCGAATCAAATGAATTATTTAAGCAGCTTGAAGCCCTTATGCAGACATTCGACAAACAAGATTTTACAGAGCAAAAGGGCTTTTTTAAAAAGCTGTTTGCACGTAAGACCAAAAATGATGGCGATTTATTTACGAAATATAATGGACTGGGGAGAGATATTGAGAAAATCCATTATCAATTTGTACTGATGGAAGAGGAATTAGCGAAGGATAACCGAGTACTTGCACGCTTATATCAAGAAGACCTCATGTACTATCTTGAGCTAGAAAAGTATATCGTAGCAACTGACATGAAGCTTCATGAGGTTCAAACAACATTGATTCCGATGTATGAAAAACAGAGTGAAGCAGGAAATCAGCTGGCGAAAATGGAGCTAAATCGTTTGCAAGGTATTGCAGAGATGCTCCAGCAAAAAATAGATGACTTAGAAAAATCGCGTATGGTGGCTATTATCACAGCCCCTCAAATCGATATGCTACGTAATGGTAACAGTGAATTGATGGAACAAATTAATGGGGCTTTTGTTAAAACCATTCCTGTTTTTAAAATGGGTTTGATGAATGCAGTTAATGAAAGACGTCAACAATTACAAAGTCAATCAGCCTCTGCCTTTGAAGATCGTATGAGGCAATTTGGGGGAGCTAGCAAGGAAGCGGTGCAATTAAGTACTGCCATGGCTCAACAATCCAACACTACCAAGACTCTTGAAGAAATGTGGGATACTATTGTATCAGGCATTGCCAATTATCAGCATTTACGTGCTGAACAAACGGTCAAACGCCAACAAGCAGAGCAACAATTGCTAACATTGCGTTCTTAGCTCCTTTCCTCTAAGTAGATTACTACTTGGAGGTTTTTTGTATAAAAAAAGCCGACAGACTTATCTTATTCAATGGGTGATCAAAATCCCACTGAATCAAGGTAATCTGTCGCCAAAATGTTAGCTATATGAATTCTTCTTCAAATTCTACATTGATTTCATGTCCATGATAGCTTTGGTAAGAAACAATAAGTGTATCAAGATGTTCTAAGTTTTCCTCATAATCTAAAATACGCGATAAAATATAGAGTAGGTGATAGCTAGAAAACTCCGTATCGCCTTCTTCACGAGCAAAGTTGATTTGCTTGATGAAAATTTCCATCAGCTCATTACGTTGGACATAGTCAATGCTTTTACTCCACTCCGAATGCTCAGGCTTTAGCTTCCCTGTATATTTTAAGAGCAATTGCTCATGGTACGTTAGCAAGGAATCAAGTCTCTCCTGAATCATTAAATGAAATTGGGTAGGGAGCTGAGCTAATTCATTTTCGTGATTATGCAAACGCTGTAGCAATTCCAAGCTTTTCTTGGAAGTTAAAATCATTTGACGATAGACTACTAGTTTGCGAGCTTTGACATATTTTTTATTTTTAAAGTAATTACGCTCTTCCTTATATAAATCATACAGCGTATCCACTCGTAGCATACGGTTTTTAAACTTACTTAATGCTGTTTTTGTGGATGTATGCTCAGAAGCTTGCCGTACAGCCAGTCGTGTCCAACGAATAATATCATCTTGTAAAATATAAATTTTGCGAAATAGTTTTACCTCGTATTTAGGTGGTAAGAACACAAGATTTACGACAAATGCTGCTAATACCCCAACTAATATCGTAACAAAGCGTATCAAACCAAATGTTAAAAAGTCATCCCCTTGAAATTCCATAATAGCTACAACTGAAACCAACGCTAGCGAAAGTGATTTTTCGAGTCTAAACTTTAACATTAAACCAATAGCTATTATGACAGCTATACCAATGGCAACGACATGGTGTCCAAAAAGCAAGCCGAAAATGACGGCAATTGTCGCACCTATAATATTCGCTTGTACTTGCTCCACAATGGTTTGGTAAGAACGATAAATAGAAGGCTGAATAGCAAAAATAGCTGCAATTCCAGCAAAAACAGGTGAAGGTAGTTTTAACAACTCTGCAATAAATAATGCAAATACGATAGCTACACCAGTTTTAAATACACGGGCACCTAATTTCATAAAGATGTCCTTTCTGTCTAATATTTTTTAGCTTCTTTACATTATAGAAGGAAGTGCTCATAAAATACATAGATTTGCATGGATGAATAAGAAAAAGGCGACTTCTACTTGCAAGTCGCCTTTTTCTTGTCAAGATTACAATTGAGAAAACGCAATATCTACTGCTTCAATTGTTTCCTGAATGTCTGCTTCTGTATGCTCAGTTGTTAAGAACCATGCTTCATATTTTGAAGGAGCTAGATTAATACCTTGCTCAAGCATGTGTTTAAAGAAGCGTCCAAATATTTCACCATCAGAGTTTTCAGCTTGCTCATAGTTTTCTACCTTCACATCTGTAAAGTAAATAGTAAGCGCTCCTTTAAGTCGATTTAACGTGATGGTTACACCATGTTTTTTAGCAGCAGCTAAAATACCTTCTTCTAAAATTGCGCCTAATCTATCCATTTCCTCATATATACCTGGTGTTTGTAGTACTTCTAGGCAAGCAATACCCGCTTGCATAGATGCAGGATTTCCAGCCATCGTACCCGCTTGGTATGCTGGGCCGAGTGGTGCAACAGTATCCATAATCTCTTTACGTCCGCCATATGCACCGATTGGTAAACCACCACCAATAACTTTACCAAGTGCAGTTAGATCAGGTGTTAGGCCAAGTAAATTTTGAGCGCCACCATAGTGGAAGCGGAAGGCCGTGATGACTTCATCGTAAATCGTTAGGGCCCCTTTTTCCTTTGCTATAGCATGTACTAATTCAAGAAAGCCTGGCTTTGGTTCAACGATACCGAAGTTTCCTACTATTGGCTCGATTAAAATAGCTGCAATCTCCTCGCCCCATTTATCCATGGCTTCTGTAAAGGCTTCAGGGTTATTAAAAGGTACAGTAATAACTTCTTCAGCAGTCGAAGTTGTCACGCCCGCTGAATCTGGTGTTCCTAATGTTGCTGGACCTGATCCGGCAGCCACTAATACTAAATCAAAGTGCCCGTGGTAGCAACCAGCAAATTTCATGATTTTTGTACGTCCTGTATAGGCACGTGCCACACGAATCGTTGTCATAACAGCTTCTGTACCAGAGTTGTTAAAACGTACTTTATCCATCGACGGAATGGCTTCTTTTAACATTTTTGCGAAAGTAACTTCATACTCAGTCGGCGTCCCAAACAATGTACCATTTTCAGCTGCGTGCGTAATGGCCTTTGCAATATGAGGATGACCATGACCAGTAACGATTGGACCATATGCTGCTAGATAGTCGATATAACGATTGCCATCTACATCCCAAAAATAAGCGCCTTTTCCTCGCGCCATGGATACAGGAGAACCGCCACCTACTGCTTTATATGAACGAGAAGGGCTGTTTACACCACCAACAATATGCTGTAATGCCTCTTCATGTATTGCTTCAGATTTTGCATGATTCATAGAATTGCCTCCTAACTTTTTATACGTAATCTATTGTAGACCTATCGGTGTAAGAAATCCAAAGAAATTAAGGGATATGACTTGATTTGTTACTTAGAGTAAAATAGGACCTACAGAGGAGGAGATTGTATGACATTACTAGAAGGACAAAAGGCGCCGGATTTTTCTCTATTGAACGAAAAGGGCGAGATGGTGCATTTAGCTGATTTTAAAGGAAAAAATGTTATTTTATACTTTTACCCAAAGGATATGACACCAGGCTGCACGACGGAGGCATGTGATTTTCGCGATAAGTTTGAGGACTTCAGTCATTTAAATGCTGTTGTTCTGGGTGTTAGCCCAGATAACGCAAGCAAGCATACAAAATTTATTGATAAGCATGGTTTGCCATTTTCATTATTAGTGGATGAGGACCATGCTATTGCTGAAGCTTATGATGTATGGGTTTTAAAGAAAATGTATGGACGTGAATATATGGGCATAGAGCGTTCAACGTTTTTAATTGATGCTGAGGGGAAGCTTGTAAAAGCTTGGCGCAAAGTTCGAGTGAAAAATCATATTGAAGAAGTATATGCTTATTTAGCAGAACAGGAGGCAAAACAATGAGAATCTATTTTACATTTGAACCTAGACCAGATTTACGAGAACCATTAGTAGCAGAATTTCCACAGCTTGAATTTATCTTTGAAAAGAGCATATCAAATGAAGAGCTTCAACAAGCGGATGTATTAGTTACATATGGTGAAGATTTAACAGAAGAGAGTATTCAATCTGCGACAAAGCTAAAATGGATTTTTGTTGCATCGGCAGGTATAGAAAAAATGCCAGCTCAGGCTATTATCGAACGCAGGATTCTAGTTTCAAATGTTCGTGGCATTCATAAAACGCCTATGGCTGAATCGATTCTTGCTCATATTTTAGCCATTAAACGAGCTTTGCCTTGGATGTATGAGCAGCAAAAGAAAAATGAATGGTCGAAAAAAACACAACAAACGGAATTACGAGATAGTACGGCACTTATTTTGGGGCCAGGTGCCATTGGTTCGGAAGTTGGGCGTTTATTGCAAGCTTTTGGTGTTACAACAATTGGCTGTAATCGCTCTGGTAAAGAAGCGGCCTATATGAATACGATGATTAGTTTTACCAATTTGAAAGAAGCACTACCTCTTGCAGATATCGTTATTTCTGTATTACCAAAAACAACAGAAACGACCCATTTATTAAAAGAAGAGCATTTTGTTGCGATGAAAAACAATGCGATCTTCATGAATT
This sequence comes from Lysinibacillus sp. LK3, assembly GCF_001043675.1. Classification (NCBI taxonomy): domain Bacteria; kingdom Bacillati; phylum Bacillota; class Bacilli; order Caryophanales; family Bacillaceae; genus Lysinibacillus; species Lysinibacillus sp. LK3. Next base: position 2,486 of record NZ_LDUJ01000025.1, on the reverse strand, counting down.
TTGGTCGAGGTAATTTAGTTGATGAAAACGTACTCATTCAAGCGATTGAAAGAAAGCAAATAGGACACGCAGTTTTAGATGTATTTGAAGAGGAGCCTTTGACATCCGACAATCCATTATGGACATTACCAAATGTTATAGTATCACCTCATGTATCCAGTCATTCTTCTCGTTATGTTGAGCGTAGCTTAGAAATTTTCAAGCCAAGCCTAACAAAATGGCTAAAGGGTGACACGGATTTAGAAAATGTTATGGATTTATCAAGAGGATATTAAGGAAAAAACCATTGATTTATTGAGGATAAGCAATGTGTGATTGTTGACGAAGTAGTACGAATTGGATACACTATTTATAACAATTATAAATTAATAATACTTATGGAAGAGGTGCATGACGATGTCTGCAACGCATTTACAAGATGCACTGGACACGTTGAAAACAACTGGTGTACGTATTACTCCTCAGCGTCATGCTATTTTGGAATATCTAATTCAATCAATGGCACATCCTACTGCCGATGAAATTTATAAAGCTCTTGAGGGTAAGTTCCCTAATATGAGTGTAGCGACTGTTTATAACAACCTGCGTGTATTTCGTGAAGTAGGTCTTGTGAAAGAGCTAACTTACGGGGATGCTTCAAGTCGCTTTGATTTCGTGACAAACGATCATTACCATATGATTTGTGAATGCTGTGGTAAGATCGTCGATTTCCATTATCCTGGACTCGACGAAATAGAGCATTTTGCATCACAGGTAACAGGCTTTGATGTGCATTCGCATCGCTTAGAGATATACGGCACTTGTCCATCATGTAAAGTTGCTACTGCTAAAGTACAATAAAAATCCTAGCTCTTAAAAAGGGCTAGGATTTTTTTGTTTTATTATAGGATTGATCGAACTCTTTACCTTCTAGAGTAGGATCAAGTGTTAATGGCTCATTGCAGTACATGCACATATCTACTCGGCCTAAAACCTTTGTATGTTTATGGCAATTAGGACACTCTACTTGAATAGCTCTTGTTGACAGTAATCCGATCCACGCATATACAACTGTGCTACCGATAATACAAAGAACACCTAGTGACATGAAAATTAAAACTAATATCGGGCTGTTTTTAAAGAAAATGCCTCCGTACATGACAATAAAACCAAAAAAGATTAGTGCTAATGCGAATGAACGAATTTTATTAATTTTACTTTTATAAGGTTTCATATTTCATCTTGCCTCCCAATCTAAAATCTACTATAACATATAAGGGCAAAGTATTTTAGCTTTGAACTGAATGAAAGAAGGAATACTTTTAGAGTATGTCGAATTTTTAACGGAACAAAACAACCTATATGAATAAAGGAGGGCTGAACATGGAGCAAGTACTGCGTCCGATATATCAAGAACGTGCGAGTCAGTCGAATACATTAGGCGTAATTTTAGTGGAAAAGCGTGAAGAACAAAGTAACGTTACAGATACATTTGATACGGTTTTACTCATTATCGTAAAAGAAGCAGAGCAACCAGTCTTTTCAAAACATTACTTATATGAAGGAAATAAAATCGCTCTACATACTGTTACGGAGAAATTAATTCGAAAATGGTTACTCATCGGTTCAAATAGAAAGGTTGTTGATTGGATATTCTTCGGTAGAGTATTATTTGATCGGAATGAATTTCTGCATAAACTAAAAATAGAATTGCAGGAATTTCCGTATAGTGGTCGTAAAATTAAAACAGGTATTCAATTTTCAAAGTTAATTCGTCGCTATTTGGAGGGGAAAGAATACTTTGATAAAGGAAGTTACTTAGATGCTTATAATCACGTTGTGGATTCCCTACATCATCTAGGCCGCCTATCTATTATCGATAGTGGCCTGTATCCTGAAGTAACTGTTTGGGCACAGGTGAAAAAAATCGAGCCAGCCATCTATAAGCTGTATGAAGAGCTAGTGACAAGTAATGAGCCAATAGAAAAGCGCTTAGAATTGTTGTTTTTAGCAAGTGAGTTTTTAATCCACTCTCGTACACGAGATGGGGCACAGCATATATTAGAAGTCATGCAAACAAAAGAAATGTGGACTATTCAGGAATTACATGATCATCATGAACTTGTTAACTACTCAGTGGATTTAGAAGTGTTTGTTGAGTATCTAGTGGATAAAGGCTATATTCAAATTGAACCCATTGCAGCGAAAAATGATAGGATATTTCACCGTCATTACAAGGTAAATAAAGATGCTCTAGAAATGGGGCAATGACTGTAGTATGCTTGTAATCGAGGTATCTAAAAAATACCTCGTTATTTTTTTAGAAAAGTAGTTGACGAATAATATCTTAGTATTGTATTATATTAATTGTCGCTAAGACATAAACGAATAACTCAGAAAAACACAAAAAACTTTTTTAAAAAAGTTGTTGACATGTTTTGAATGAGATGTTAATATAAAGAAGTCGCTGAAAAACGACTTAAATAATGAACCTTGAAAACTGAACA
>NZ_LDUJ01000024.1:0-87556 GCF_001043675.1 Lysinibacillus sp. LK3 | reverse complement strand
ATACTCACATCTGTATTTATAAATATAAAAGCTAGCCCTTCATATTGAAGAGCTAGCTTATATTTTTTAGAAAATTGGCTTACGTTCTTTGATTACACGAATTGTTTTTAATGTTGTATCCTCTGGTCCTTGAACAGGTAAACCTGCTTCAATATTCATTTGAATATAATGAATATTTTCTTGAGTAATTATTTCCCCGGGAATAAAAATAGGAATCCCGGGAGGATACACCATAATAAATTCTGCACAAATACAGTTATCTGCTTCTGCAAGGGGAACGACTTCTGTATCTGCATAAAAAGCATCACGTGGAGACATAGCAAGAGCTGGAATTTCTGGCACATTTACCAAAGCCTCTGTTATAGCCGCTTCAGAATCAAATGCTTTAGACATACGAGTTAACGCATTTATTAAAAGATTAATTTCCTTTTTTGTATCTCCTAAGGTCACTAAACATAAGATATTATAAAGGTCAGACAATTCGACTTCAATATTGGCATTATAACGCAACCATTCCTCAGCTCGATGACCAGAAATACCTAAATCTTTCACACTAATCAGAAGTTTTAATGGATCCATATCATAAGTTGCAGAAGAATGTAACTTTTCCTTACCTGCACACTTTAAATGTGGTATTTGATTGATGCGTTTACGAGCATCCTTTGCTAAACGTAATGCATCGTCAATTAAATCGTATCCATGAATGGCTAACTGACGTCGAGCTGTGTCAAGTGAAGCAAGTAATGGATAGGATGTCGATGTAGTTGTTAACATAGAAAATACAGCTTGTACACGTTTTGCAGAAATAAGACCCTCACGTACATTTAAAATAGACGTTTGTGTCATGGAGCCACCAAGCTTATGAACGCTTGTTGCTGCCATGTCAGCACCTGCTTCCATAGCTGAATATGGAAGGTCATCATGGAATTTTATGTGTACACCATGCGCTTCATCTACTACTACCGGAATATTACGGTCATGAGCAATCTCCACAATACGCTTTAAATCAGCTGTAAAGCCAAAATATGTTGGATTAATAACAAGTACTGCCTTTGTATCTGGGTAAGCATTTAATGCTTTTTCAACAGCTTCAGGGGATATGCCATGAGAAATCCCATATTCGCTGTCAACTTCAGGATGAATAAAAATTGGAATGGCACCAGCGAATACAATCGCCGACATAATAGATTTATGAACATTCCGTGGCACTAGAATTTTATCACCTGGACCGACGACGGTCAGAATCATCGTCATGATGGCGCCACTAGTACCTTGAACGGAAAAGAATGTATGATCAGCACCAAAGGCTTCAGCTGCTAAGTTTTGCGCTTCTTTTATAGCACCCTTTGGTGAATGTAAATCGTCTAGTGGAGCAATATTAATTAAATCGATTGATAAAACGTTGTCGCCGACGAATTCTCGGAAAGCAGGATCCATTCCTTGCCCTTTCTTATGGCCTGGAATATGGAACTGAATGGGATGTCTGTTCCGATGTTTTAGTAATACGTCGAACAATGGAGTCTCTAATTGTGACAACGCAGGTACCACCTCACTTTATAATATCTAAGAAAACAAATGAATTATAGCACCTAACGACACGAAAAAATAGGCTTTTCCTAAAAAATAAAAGGATTTTTTTCAGGATACCGAGAAAATAGTATTGAACGAAAGGGGAGGTACTATGAATTGGAATACACGTGTGACGGATCTTTTACAGGTTAAATATCCAATTATTCAAGGGGGATTAGCCTATTTAGCATATGCTGATTTAGCCGCAGCTGTGTCGAATGCTGGTGGTTTAGGGCAAATAACGGCTATGAGTTTACGTGATCCTGAATTATTACGAGCAGAGATCCATAAGGTACGAACATTAACAGATAAACCATTTGGCGTAAATTTTGCGATTGGCATGCATGGTACAGGCTATGAGGATATGGTGCGCGTTGCAATCGAAGAAGAAGTTCCAGTTGTTACAATGACAGGGGGAAATCCAGCGCCTATATTTAATTTGCTGGCAGGCACAGCGATAAAAAAATTAGTCCTTGTAGCTGCTCGTAGACAAGCTCAAAAGGCTGAACAGCTTGGAGCAGATGCTGTAATGGTTGTGGGTCAAGAGGGTGGCGGTCATCTTGGGCGTGATGATGTCGGTACAATGGTTCTTGTTCCCCAGGTGGTTGATAGTGTTAGTATTCCTGTCATTGCTTCAGGCGGAATTGGTGATGGACGCGGCTGGATGGCTGCTCAAGCATTGGGAGCTGAAGGCATTGAAATGGGCACTCGTTTTATAGCAACACGAGAGTGTGTTGATGCATCTGAGGCTTATAAAGAGGCACTAGTTGCAAGTACTGAGGCAGATACAACCATTATTAAGCGCTCAATTGGTGCGCCGGCTCGTGCATTACGCAATGACTTTACTACAAAGATTTTGGAAATTGAGGAAAAAACACCAACATATGAGGCATTGAAAGAATATATAAGTGGTTCAGCAAATAAACGCTTTATTTACGATGGTGATAAGGAACAGGGCTTTGGCTGGGCTGGACAAGTGACTGGAATGATTCACGATATCCCAACCGTTGATGACCTTATTAAGCGAATGGTTGCAGAAGCTGAAAGTATACGGTTAAAATGGGGGCAATAACGTAAAGGTGGTTTTGTCGAATGGAATACTCTTATCCGTTTTCAACTGATTGGTCCACAGAGGAGATTGTGGATGTTGTTCAATTCTTTGAGGGAATTGAGAAAGCTTATGAAAAAGGCATCAAGCGTGAAGTTATGCTAGCTAAATATCGACGCTTTAAAGAGATTGTTCCTTCCCAAGCAGAGGAAAAATCAATTTTTCGCGAATTTGAAGAGGCGAGTGGCTACATTAGCTATCCAGTTGTAAAACAAACAAAGGAAGCCGAAGATGGGATGATTATAAAAGTTACCCCAAGAAATGGCCGTTAAAAAAAGTGGATGTGAGATCAACTCACATCCACTCTTTATTTTTTTGTGTTAAAAAACGACATATTGCATAAACTACATCAATAAAAAACTTTATAAGGTTAGCTTATTTTCCAACAATAATGTTGTAAAGAGGAAGTAAGCTGTTAAATGTGTCTTCTGTTAATTGATGTAATTCGCTTGCTGTTAGTTTGGTTGCTTGTTCTTTTGGAATATGACGGCCAATTAAAAACTCACCCTTTTTGACATCTCGTAGGCGAATAAGCATTTCTTCAAGCTTGTCTTCTTTTGCCACTTCGAGAGAAACGGCCTCAGGGGACATATGATCTCCTGACACGATAAAATCATCTGGAAGCTGCTCAATTAAAGATTTATGAGCTAGTAAACGCTCAGCCATAACATTTTTTTGAGGCGCTTCATAAATAATAGCTAAGACGATGAATAAATGTGTGTGCCATAGACCAATCTGAAAGTGAGGCAATGATTTATAACCTCTTTTATAAGGGGCGAAGGCAACCCAACTATCTTTTGGAGGGTTAACAGTTCTTCGAGCATGTTTAGCCACATGCGGGAAGAATTCTTCACCTAATTGGCTAGAGAAAAATGCAGAAAAATCTTCACCTAGCTGATTGAATTTTGGACGTACATGTAAATTTAAAGCATCCATTCTTTGTTCTAAACCGTCTATTGTAAAAACCTTAAAGTCTTTGTTTGTCCACTTTATTTTTGGCAATTTTATTTTACTCCTTTCGTTTTATAAGGTTTATTTTACGCTGAATTTGGGAAAAAATCTTATAACAAGAACTTTATCAAATGAGTAAAGTTTTTGTAAAAAAATTAAAAAAAGGAAGTGTTTTTTATGAAACCATTCGTAAAAATTATACGTAAAGTTGACATTGAAAAGCAATATGAGCACATTTTACAATTAGAATTAGATTATGAATTAGCTTCACTTTTTGCAGCAATGAATGAAAAAAATGACATGGAAATTGAAAAAAGTAAAAAACGTCTGGCAGAAATTCAGATGGAACTTGAAAGTTTGCACGCCTATGCGTAATCAAAATCTAATACCCATTTAAAAAATCACTTGCTGAATATTCCGACAGCAGGTGATTTTTATTGTGACAAAGGGTAAAATAGAAATTATATCATAAGGTAGTACTAGGTTTTATATAGCAAAAGTTGTGAAGTAGTGGGAAAAGGCATCATAAACATACGAGAGCGATTAATATAAAAGGCCTTTTCTTATATTCGAAGGGTGGGTTATGAGTGGATTTACAACAAATTGATAAATTTGCAAAAGATATTATTTTTGAAGCTGGGCGACGTATTCGAGAGGCTTTTTCGTATAATCTAGTAATTGAGACAAAATCAGGTGCAAATGACCTCGTTACCAATATTGATCGAGAGACGGAGTTATTCTTTATTGAGCAAATTAAAGCTTTTGATCCAACCCATAAAATTCTAGGGGAAGAAGGAATGGGCGAACAGGTTAAATCACTAGATGGTGTAGTTTGGATTATTGATCCAATTGATGGAACGATGAATTTTGTTAAACAGCATCGCCATTTTATGATTTCAATCGGTATTTTTGTCAATGGCGTAGGAAAGTTAGGTTACATATTTGATGTCATGCGGGAGGATTTATTTAGTGCCATCGAGGGGCAAGGGGCATGGTATAATGATTCACCATTGCGTAAACTACAGTCTGTTACAATGGAGGAGTCTGTCATTGGCATAAATGCACATTGGGTCGCACCTAATCGACATATTCACCATGAAAAGGTGATAGATATGGTTCGTAAAGTTCGCGGTACACGGTCCTATGGCTCCGCAGCAATGGAAATTGCATTTGTTGTAAGTGGCAAATTAGATGCCTATGTCTCTATGCGTTTAGCACCATGGGATATCGCAGGAGGGACCATCATTGCTCAGGAAGTTGGAGCAGTTGCTACAAATCTACATGGTGAAGGCTTTGATTTCCTTCATCAGGATACATTTATTATTGCTAATCCCGCTATTCATAAAGAATTATTAGAAAAATATATAGTGCCATATGAATAAAAAGGAGCCGTCTATTTATTAGACAGCTCCTTTTTATGTTCTTTAAAGTAATCCTTGCGCACGTAGTTTACGCTTCATTTTAAAGGCTGTCATGAAAATGACACAAGTAGCCACAATACCAGCTATTACACCAAATACATTACTAGCTGCAACAGAGTAGCCGATAGAACACATTGCTAATACAGCTGCCAATGCATAGATGGCCATTACGATTTTTGCACGATTCATAGCCTAGCCTCCTATATAAAAAATTTGTCGATCAAATATATTTTTTAGAATGATGGAAATTCTAATAAGGACATTTCTATCCTTCTTGTGCTATAATATCACAGTTAAACATTCGAAAAAAGAATATGGAGTGGAATAATGACAAACTTACGTCAAGATCTTCGCAATATCGCAATTATCGCCCACGTTGACCATGGTAAAACTACTTTAGTCGACCAATTATTAAAACAATCAGGTACATTCCGTTCAAACGAACATGTTGAAGAACGTGCAATGGACTCTAATGATATTGAACGCGAACGTGGTATTACAATTTTAGCAAAAAATACTGCAGTAAACTATAACGGAACTCGTATTAACATCCTTGATACGCCTGGACACGCCGACTTCGGTGGTGAGGTAGAACGTATTTTAAAAATGGTAGATGGCGTTTTACTAGTTGTCGATGCGTATGAGGGTTGTATGCCGCAAACACGCTTTGTACTGAAAAAAGCGTTGGAACAAAAGTTAACACCGATTGTAGTTGTAAACAAAGTTGATAAAGATTCAGCTCGTCCTTTAGAAGTAGTAGATGAAGTATTAGAATTATTCATCGAGCTAGGCGCTGATGATGATCAATTAGATTTCCCTGTTGTGTATGCATCAGGTGTAAACGGTACAGCTTCTCTTGATGCTGATCCAGCAAAACAAGAAGAAAATATGCAATGTCTATTTGAAAAGGTAATTGAAGCAATTCCTGCACCAGTAGACAACTCAGTAGATCCATTACAATTCCAAGTGGCATTACTTGACTACAATGATTATGTTGGTCGTATTGGGATTGGACGCGTATTCCGCGGAACAATTGAAGTAGGGCAACAAGTTGCTTTAATGAAGTTAGATGGGACTGTGAAACAATTCCGTGTAACGAAACTATTTGGTTTCTTTGGTTTAAAACGTGAAGAAATCCAATCAGCAAAAGCTGGTGACTTAATTGCTGTTTCAGGTATGGAAGACATCAACGTTGGGGAAACAGTATGTCCGGTGGAACATCAAGAAGCTTTAACACCATTACGTATAGACGAGCCAACATTACAAATGACTTTCTTAGTGAATAATTCACCGTTTGCAGGTCGTGAAGGGAAATGGGTAACTGCTCGTAAAGTAGAAGAGCGTTTACGTTCACAACTTCAAACGGACGTATCTCTACGTGTAGAAGATACAGATTCACCAGATGCATGGACGGTTTCTGGACGTGGTGAGCTACATTTATCAATTCTTATTGAAAATATGCGCCGTGAAGGCTTTGAACTACAAGTATCAAAACCTCAAGTTATCATTCGTGAAATTGATGGTGTAAAATGTGAACCATTTGAACGTGTACAAATCGATGTTCCAGAGGAAAATGTAGGTTCGGTTATTGAATCGATTGGTACGCGTAAAGGTGAAATGTTGGATATGGTGAACAATGGCAATGGCCAAGTACGTTTAACATTCCTTGTTCCTGCTCGTGGTTTAATTGGATATACAACAGAATTCATGTCTATGACGAAAGGTTTTGGTATCATTAACCATACATTCGATTGTTACCAACCATATATTCCAGGCCGTATTGGTGGACGTCACCAAGGTGTTCTTGTATCAATGGAAACTGGTAAATCGACAACTTATGGTATGATGCAAGTAGAGGACCGTGGTACACTATTTGTTGAGCCAGGTACTGAAATTTATGAAGGTATGATTGTTGGTGAAAATACACGTGATAATGATATCACTGTAAACATAACAAAAATGAAGCAAAAAACGAATGTTCGTTCTGCGACAAAAGATGCAACAAACGTTATTAAAAAGCCGCGTCTATTAACACTAGAAGAAGCATTAGAGTTCTTAAATGATGATGAGTATTTAGAAATCACTCCAGAATCTATTCGCCTTCGTAAACAAATTCTAGATAAAAATGAACGTGAAAGAATAGCGAAAAAACTAAAAAACGCTGAACAATAATTTTTTGCTTCCACGAAAGGAAGAGGAGTCTTGGATCTGAAGTCCGCTTTATTGGGTGAACTAAATGTTATTCAAGTTGCTGCACAGACAGGTACAGATGAAACAACACGAGTTTATGGGAGAATGGCTGGTATCACTAGATTTTTATATGAAAATTTACCAAGCTATGAAATAGCAGGTTATGTTGTATTTCTTCTTGTATTTGTACTTTCTGCCATTGTCTATAAACTAGGCTTTGCCAAGAAATTAAAGTTATCTCAAAATATTATTATTTATGCGTTCCTATTTTTAGGTTGTATCATGCTTACATTCTTCGCCCTATTCTTACCAATGATTGAAGGTCTGATTGTAGCGGCCTTAATTCTAATTGTCTATAAAACAAGGCTATGGCGTGAAAAAAGAGAAGAGCAACAAGCTACCAATCAATAACAATTACGTACTTTATAATAAGAACTTTTTATCTGTTATAAACAGTCTTAGCGGTTTTAATGCTAAGGCTGTTTTTTTGTATGTTTCCCCTGTAGTCAAACTGAAGAAACACCCGCACTCTACACAAATTAAAAAATGATAGGCACCGAAATCTTCTTATGTGAATAAGTTAATGTCGATAGGCTTATTTTCAACACATCAAGGAGGAAAGGGAATGCGTTGGCTTACAAGAGGTTTATTATTAGGTGTCATTGCTTTGTTACTCCTTTCTTTGACGGCATGTAATAAAGCAGAGCTAGAAAAAGTCAAAGTAGGAGAAGTAACTCGTTCGATTTTCTATGCGCCTCAATATGTAGCACTTGAGAAAGGTTTCTTCGAGGAGGAGGGTCTTTCTGTTGAGCTACAAACGATTGCAGGTGGCGATAAAACGATGACGGCGTTACTGTCAGATGGAATTGATATAGCTTTAGTTGGGTCGGAGACGTCTATTTATGTCACTTTACAAGGTGCAAATGATCCCATTCAAAATTTTGCACAGTTAACACAAACGGATGGTACCTTTTTAGTGGCAAGAGATAAGATAGATAATTTTTCGTGGGATCAATTGAAGGGCTCAACGTTTTTGGGGCAACGTAAAGGTGGAATGCCACAAATGGCAGGTGAATTCGTGCTGAAAAAACATGGCATCGACCCTGTAAATGATTTAACGCTCATTCAAAATATTGATTTTGCCAACATTGCTACTGCTTTTGCATCAGGTACTGGTGACTATGTTCAATTATTTGAACCTACTGCGAGTGTCTTTGAGAAAGAAGGAAAAGGTTATATTGTAGCTTCGTTTGGAACTGAGTCTGGTAATCTTCCTTACACGTCCTTTATGGCTAAAAGTAGTTATTTAAAGGATGAAGCTTCAACTGTTCAAGCCTTTACAAATGCATTGAAACGAGCACAGGATTTTGTGCAAAATGAGAGTGCTGCTGAAGTAGCAAAGATTATTCAACCGTATTTTGAAAATGTAGATATAGAGATAATTGAAACGGTAATTGAGCGATATAAAGCACAAGGCTCTTATGCTACTGACCCAATCCTTGATGAAGGAGAGTGGGATAACTTGCAAACAATTATGGAGGAAGCAGGTGAACTTCCTCAACGAGTGGAGTATGAAAAACTTGTGAACACTACTTTTGCCAAAAAGGCTGCTGAGTAATATGGAATTTTTACAGCTGGAGAATATTCACCATAGTTATTTTTCAAGTACACAGGCAAAGGAAGTATTACGTGATATCAGTTTAGCCATTCATGAAGGAGAGTTTGTTTCGTTTATTGGGCCGAGTGGCTGCGGTAAAACCACATTATTATCAATTATTGCAGGATTATTCCCTGCCACTGAAGGCAATGTTTATATAGATGGTGAAAAGCTATCAGCAAGTAATCAATCAAGCATTGGCTATATGCTTCAGCAGGACTATTTATTTCCTTGGAAGACCATTGAAGAAAACGTCACAATCGGCTTGAAAATAATGGAGAAAAGTCATAAAACACATAAAGTAACGGCCAATGCGTTATTACAGGAAGTAGGATTACCGCATGTGGGGAACAATTACCCTCGAGAATTATCAGGAGGTATGCGGCAACGTGTGGCCCTTGCTCGTACCTTAGCTGTAAATCCTAAAATTTTATTATTAGATGAACCATTTTCAGCGTTAGATTATCAGTCGAAATTAAAGCTTGAGGATTTAGTGGTGGAAACATTAAAAACTTATAAAAAGACTGCTATTCTTGTGACACATGATATTGGTGAAGCAATCGCAATGAGTGAGCGCGTAGTTCTATTTTCTGCAAACCCAGGGGCAGTTCACAAAGTGTTTGAAATACCTAAAGCCCTTAATGAACTATCACCTTTTGATGTAAGACAGCATCCAGCCTATGCAGATATTTTCCAAACTATTTGGAAGGAGCTGGAGAGCCTTGGATAATACATTATTTAAGCAATATCAGCAATTGTTAAAAAAAGAAAAACGCTATGTTCGAATATATCAGCTTATTATTTTACTGCTATTCTTTGGTGGATGGGAGCTGCTTTCAAGATTAGAATGGATTGATCGGTTAATTTTTAGCTCGCCAACTAATGTATGGCATACATTTATTGAGAAAGTCATTGACGGTTCTTTAACATTGCATGTGAGTGTTACATTAATGGAGACAGTTATTGGCTTTTTAGCGGGGACTTTATTAGGAACATTAATAGCTGTTGTCTTGTGGTGGTCCCCGTTACTATCAAAAGTACTCGATCCCTATCTAGTAATTTTAAACGCGATGCCAAAAGTTGCACTTGGTCCGATTTTGATTGTTGCACTCGGCCCAGGTTATTTTTCTATCATAGCTATGGGTGCATTAATATCCATCATTATAACAACGATTGTTGTATATACGGCATTTAAAGGTGTCGATCCGAATTATAGTAAGGTTTTACAAACCTTTGGAGCGACAAGATGGCAAATCTTTCGTGAGGTCATTTTGCCAGCCTCATTTCCTACAATCATTTCGACCTTGAAAGTGAATGTTGGCTTATCATGGGTAGGGGTTATTGTAGGGGAATTTTTAGTAGCTTCAAAAGGACTTGGTTATTTAATTATCTATGGCTTCCAAGTATTTAATTTTAACCTTGTCCTTATGTCACTTCTGATCATTGCCTTTTTTGCTACCATTATGTATCAAGTTGTAGAATTAGTTGAAAAAACGATTATTAAAAATAATGGATAGTAAAAAAAGAGGTGTCTCCAAATAGAGGCACCTCTTTTTAATCTGTTCTTTAGTTAAAATTCTTTATCCATTTGGGGTGAAGTACGATAAAAACGGAAATTGCCTGTTTCCATTCGTGCTACAGTATTTTCCGAAATGCGATCATGACAAATATCGCACATATAAGTATGAATTGGTCGATTACGCAATTTTTTTGCTAAAGGTAAATTATCATCTAAATTATGAATCGTATCGCAAATAACGCATTTAACGCGCATTGCATTCCCTCCTATTCAGCGCGAATGGCTGATACGTTTTTAATAGGATTGTCAATATTTGAACCGTCTCTTAGTAATACATGGATGGGACCGTCTTCTAAAAGAGGCTTACCGTCTTGGCTATATTTTAAAATAAGTGTATAAGCTTCTTCAATTGTGAAAGGATATTCTTCGCCATCTTTGCAAGTTAAGACGATTTTTGTCGCTTCTGGTTTAATTTCAGCATTCTTCAAGAAATGACTTAATTCGATACCAAATGTACCTGTCTCCATTCCTTTACGGTCAAATTTCCTTTCTGATTTTAATGTAGGTGGGAAAGTTGCTCCTTCCATAATTTCACGTGACCAGTGTGCTCCTACTTCACGCATATATTTGACGTCAGCATCTTCCTCAACATTTTGAGTAGTGAAGTAAGTGTTTAAATCTAATTTACGATCATCGAAAATCCACACAGTAGGATCTAATGTTAGTTGGTATGTGACTGCACCTGTGATAGGAATTATTGTTTCCATAATAGAAATCCTCCTCAAATCTTGTATATCCATGACATAGTATAACGCTAATGCCTAGAGATAATAAAGAAATATAATTCGAATTCTCTATTTTCCAATGAAGACACTTGCATTTTTATCGACTAAAAGATAAACTTTATTAAGATAGAATCGAAGAAATATCAGATAATGGGGGCGTCCTCATGGATACGAAATCACAAACTTCTTTTCAAGAGAAGGCTTTGGAGCTATTAGTTGCTGATGCAGATAAGATTGCTCGCCTTATTCGAGTACAAATGGATCATTTAACAATGCCACAATGCCCTTTATATGAGGAAGTATTAGATACACAAATGTTCGGTCTATCACGTGAAATTGACTTTGCTGTGAAGCTTGGATTGATTGAACGTGAAAAAGGCAAAGAAATTCTCGATTCACTCGAGAAGGAACTTTCTGTACTACACGACGCGTATACAGACAAATAAAAAGAAAAACTCAAACGCTTCTTTGCGCTTTGAGTTTTTTTACTAGAACGAGGTTTTCCAATGAGACAATACTTAAAACGCTATGCACAAAATTTTGATTATCCCTTATTTTTTACGGTCCTATTATTAAGTTTATTTGGATTAATAATGATTTACAGTTCAAGTATGATGGTTGCTATTGTTCAAAAAGGTCAAGCACCTGATTATTTTTATCAAAAGCAAGTGACCAATTTAATGGTGGCATTTCTTGGCTTTATCATTACAGCATTTTTCCCATATAAACATTATGCGAATAAGAATATTATGTTATTGCTAACTGTTGTATTGGTTGTGTTATTTACATGGGTAAAAGTAGCAGGGAATGGGGCAGAAGAAGTAGGCTCTCAAAGTTGGATTGCTATCCCAGGTTTAGGGAATTTTCAACCTTCAGAGTATGCGAAACTATTTATAATTTTATATTTTGCAGCTGCTTTTTATCGAAAAGCGCAAAAATATACGTTTGAAAAGCTACAACCGACTGAAATTTTTTACCCAATTTTTCTATGGATTTTAGTAGTTGCTGGGGTAGCCTTTGAAACAGACTTAGGAGCAGTGATTATTCTATGTGGTATTGCCGTTTCAGTTGTAGCTTCAAGTGGTATTCCATTTAGAACATTTTGGAAATTTTTCGGTGTATTAGGTGCGTTTGGTACAGCTATTCTTGGTATTCTATGGATATTTAAGGGAGAGCTACTAACAGGAAATCGAAAAGGACGGATATTGTCTTACTTAAATCCATTTGAGTATGAGGATGGTAGTGGTCACCAAGTGGTGAATAGTTATTATGCCATTGGCGGAGGCGGCTTAGAAGGGCGGGGCCTTGGTCAATCCATTCAAAAATTAGGATACTTGCCTGAACCACAAACAGATTTTATTATGGCAATCATAATGGAAGAGTTAGGGATATGGGGCGTTTTGATTGTCTTATGTGGCTTGGGATTTATTGTATATAAAGGTTTTTCTATTGCATTGCGGACAAAAGATCCATTGGCACGCATGATTGCGGCTGGTATTGCGAGCTGGATAGGCTGGCAATCGTTTATTAATCTTGGGGGTGTAACCGGGTTAATCCCGTTAACCGGTGTAACGTTACCTTTTATAAGCTATGGCGGTACATCTATAATCATTCTATCTTTAGCGATGGGAATATTGATCAATGTTTCTATGTTTGAAAAGGTAGAGAGGAAAAAAACACAATCATAAAGGGGGATACCTATGGAATCAATCAACAAAATTCTCGTAGCCAATCGAGGAGAAATTGCAATTCGTATTTTCCGTGCTTGTACGGAGCTGAATATCCAAACTGTTGCCATCTATTCAAGAGAAGATAGTGGTGCTTTTCATCGCTTTAAAGCAGATGAAGCTTATTTAGTGGGAGCTGGCAAGAAACCAATCGATGCTTATTTAGATATTGAAGGTATTATTGCCATCGCAAAAGATGCAGATGTTGATGCGATTCATCCAGGGTATGGTTTTTTATCAGAAAACGTGGAATTTGCACGTCGCTGTGAGGAAGAGGGCATTGTCTTTATCGGACCAACTTCTCAGCATTTAGATATGTTTGGAGATAAGGTCAAAGCACGTTCTCAAGCCATTGCGGCTGAGATTCCTGTTATTCCTGGTACAGATGGCCCAGTAGCCGATCTAGCAGAGGTAGAGACGTTTGCTAGCAATTATGGCTATCCAGTTATGATTAAGGCAGCACTTGGCGGTGGTGGTCGAGGGATGCGTCTAGTCCATACGCCAGAGGATCTTGCTTCCTCCTATGAAAGAGCAAAATCTGAGGCAAAGGCTGCTTTTGGTTCCGATGAAGTATATGTAGAAAAAGCAATTATAAAACCAAAACACATTGAAGTACAAATTATTGGCGATAAACATGGCAATATTGTGCATTTATATGAGCGTGATTGCTCAATTCAGCGTCGACATCAAAAAGTGGTAGAAATTGCGCCATCTCATTCGATTTCACAAGAGTTAAGAAATCGTATTTGCGATGCTGCTGTGAAATTAATGAAGAATGTCTCGTACATAAATGCAGGGACAGTGGAATTTTTAGTCGCAGGAGACGATTTTTATTTCATCGAGGTAAACCCTCGCATTCAAGTAGAACATACAATTACAGAAATGATTACAGGTGTTGATATCGTCCATGCCCAAATTAAGGTAGCGGCAGGCTATGGACTTCACAGTGAAGAAATTCATATGCCAAAGCAAGAAGATATGCCAATGATTGGCTATGCCATTCAAGCACGAGTGACAACAGAAGACCCTGCAAATGACTTTATGCCAGATACAGGAAAGTTAATGGTTTACCGTTCAAGTGGTGGTTTTGGCGTGCGATTAGATGCTGGGAATGGCTTCCAGGGTGCTGTCGTTACACCATACTATGACTCTTTGTTGGTGAAAATTTCTACTTCGGGTATGAACTTTAAAGAAGCTGCTGCGAAAATGGATCGTAATTTAAAAGAATTCCGTATTCGTGGCGTTAAAACGAATATTCCGTTTTTAAATAATGTGGTGACTCATGAAAAGTTTTTATCAGGGGCCTTTGATACTAGCTTTATTGATACAACACCAGAGCTTTTCGAGTTCCCTGTGCGTAAAGACCGTGGAACAAAGCTGTTAAGCTATATTGGGAATGTGACCTTAAATGGCTTCCCTGGTGTAGAGAAGAAGTCAAAACCTATCTTTGTCCAGCCAAACCAACCTAAAATTGATCCTTTAATTGTACCACCAGCAGGTACAAAGCAGATTTTAGATACACAGGGAGCAGATGGCTTAGTGCAGTGGATTTTAGCACAGGAAGACGTACTACTAACAGATACTACATTCCGCGATGCTCACCAATCCCTGCTTGCAACACGTGTTCGTTCACAGGATATGTATCAAATTGCAGATGCAACAGCTCGCATGATGCATCAGTTATTCTCGCTGGAAATGTGGGGCGGTGCAACATTCGATGTAGCATATCGCTTCTTAAAAGAAGATCCATGGGAGCGGCTAGCGAAACTGCGTGAGCAAGTGCCGAATGTGTTATTCCAGATGTTACTGCGCGGAGCTAATGCTGTTGGTTATACAAACTATCCTGACAATCTAATCCGAGAATTTATCGCTGAATCGGCTTCATCAGGAATTGATGTATTCCGTATTTTCGATAGCTTAAATTGGATTAAAGGCATGGAAGTAGCGATAGATGCTGTGCGTCAATCAGGAAAAATTGCTGAAGCAGCCATCTGTTATACGGGGGATATCCTCGATGACAGTCGTGCGAAATATTCAGTGCAATACTATAAGGATATGGCGAAAGAGCTTGAAGCAGCTGGTGCCCATATTTTAGCGATTAAAGATATGGCTGGTTTATTGAAACCGGAAGCGGCGTACCGTTTAATTTCCGAGTTAAAAGAGACGACAAGTCTGCCAATCCACTTGCATACACATGATACTAGTGGCAATGGAATTTACTTATATGCTAAAGCGATAGAAGCAGGTGTTGATATTATTGATACAGCGCTTGGATCTATGGCAGGTCTAACATCTCAACCAAGTGCAAACTCCTTGTACTATGCAATGAAGGGCGGCAAACGTGAGGTACGAGCGGATATCGATGCATTAGAAAAATTATCGTACTACTGGGAAGATGTTCGTAAATACTATAAAGATTTTGAAAGTGGCATGATCAGCCCGCATTCTGAGATTTACGTACATGAGATGCCTGGTGGTCAGTATAGTAATTTACAGCAACAAGCAAAAGCTGTAGGGCTTGGTGATCGATGGGAAGAAGTGAAACGCATGTATTCCCGTGTAAATCTACTATTTGGTGATATTGTTAAAGTTACACCATCCTCCAAGGTAGTGGGTGATATGGCTTTATTTATGGTGCAAAATGATCTAGACGAAAATACAGTCTTAACAAGAGGGAAAACAATTGACTTCCCAGATTCTGTGATTGAATTCTTCCAAGGTTATCTTGGGCAGCCACATGGCGGTTTCCCAGAGGCATTACAACAAGTAGTGTTAAAAGATCGAGAAGCAATTACAGTTCGTCCAGGAGAATTATTAGAGCCTATTCAATTTGATCAATTAGAGGCTGTGCTAGAGGAAAAGTTAAATCGCCCAGTTACGAAAAAAGATGTACTGGCTTATGCACTTTATCCAAAAGTCTTTGAGGAATATGCGAAAACAGCAGAATCCTTTGGCAATATTTCAGTTCTTGACACACCGACATTCTTATATGGCTTAAAGCTTGGTGAAATTATTGAGGTCGAAATTGAAAAAGGTAAAACATTGATTATTAAACTCGTTTCAATCGGGGAACCACAACACAATGGAACACGTGTCCTTTACTTTGAGCTTAATGGTCAATCGCGTGAATTGGTGATTCAAGATATGACTGTTGAGGTTGATGGCAATTTAGCATTAAAAGCCGATCCAAGCAATCCAAACCAAATCGGTGCTACAATGCCAGGTACTGTGTTGAAAGTAGTTGTTTCTAAAGGTAGTCCTGTTAAACGTGGTGATCACCTGTTAATTACAGAAGCTATGAAAATGGAAACAACTGTCCAAGCACCTAAAGACGGCATTGTAAAAGAGGTATATGCAAGTGCAGGAGATGCCATTTCAACAGGGGATCTATTAATTGAAATTGAATAAATAGTCATGAAAAAAAGGTTATTAGATGCTTTTATTAGTATCTACATAACCTTTTTTATTGTGTTTAAGCGATAAATCATATAAAATCTGATTACTTAATCAGAAAAATGTTTGGTTAATCAATCAGGAGAATTCTATGGATAACAATAAAAATACCTTTATTCAGGAAGCAAGAAAGCAGCAAATTATTGAAGCTACGATAGCGACACTTGATGATATAGGCTATGTAAAGGCAAGTTTAGCACAAATCGCTAAACGTGCTTCTATTAGCACAGCATTAATTTCTTATCACTTTGTAGATCGACAAGATTTAATCAACCAAAGTCTGCAAGCACTAATTGAGCAATCCACAACTTTCATTTTGACAAAAACATATACTGCCAGTGACCCTACCACACAATTAGCAAACTTCATAGAGGCAAGCATTGCTTATCAAGCGACACACCCAAAAGAAAATGCAGCATTATTAGAAATTGTCTTCAACGCTCGGACTGCACATGACATCCCTTACTATAAACTGCCAGATGAAGAGGAAGACCCACTATTGACGGCATTACGTAATATTTTAGAAGATGGTAAAAAACAGGGGACTTTTAGTGTTCGCTCTGTCAATGTAATGGCAAAAGTAATTCAAGGAGCGATTGGTGAATACATGCTTATAGGGGGACCGCTTGCTATTGCGGCAGAGGATTACAGTCTCGAAGTAACAAATATTATATGGACAGCAATGAAAGTAGAGGGGCCAAAAAATGCTTAGAGCGCTATTTAACTGGATGTTAGTCATTGGTTTAATTTTATTAGGAGGCCGTCTCGTAACGTTAATTTGTCGATATTTCGACATTCCTTTTACAACATTTTTTAAAGATTATGCACTGGTATCCATGATTATTTTAATTGTTGGAATTATAGGGACTGAAGCTATGAAGAAACAAAAATAGTCATAGAAAAAAGATTCGACACATCTTTGGTGGCGAATCTTTTTTAATGGGCTATTTCTGGGCTATTTCTTTTTCTCATTATAATTACTTCGAGCAACTAGCATGATCATATAGCATAATAAACCGAATAAAAGGGAAATAAATAATGAATGCAGTAAAGCTACCGTTAAATTCAGTTTAGTAAGGACTACTAACATACCTGCAATAACTTGTAAAACTACTATAGTAAAGGCAATTATCCATCCATAGTAGATAACACGTTGATGTTTATATTCCTTTACAGCGTGCCAAGTTATGTATGCAATCCAAATGAAAATAATAAGAACAGCTAATCGATGTCCCATTTGCACCCATTCATACATATTATTCGGGGGTGCCAAAGGTGTTTCATTATAGCAAAATGGCCAATCAGGACAAATTAAGCTCGAATCTGTATGACGAACTAGCGCCCCTGTATAAACGACTAAATAAGAATAAATTGTGACAGCAATTGTATGCCAACGTAACTTTTTACCGATAAATACGTTATCGGCATCAAATTTCCGATCGACTTCAAATACAATCATAGAGAGAAGAAGAACAGCGGCAAAGGAAATCAGAGATATCCCAAAATGTAGAGCTAAGATGAAATCACCTTGCCCCCATAATACTTGAGCTGCTCCAATAAGAGCTTGCGCGATTAAGAAAAACATTGCTAGGAAACCTAATAGTTTTACTTCGCGAATATGTCCGAGCTTACGCCATGTCCAAACGGTTAACACAAGAATTGAAATAGATACAACTCCTGTTACGAGACGATGTGAGAATTCAATAAGGACTTCTGGTGTAATCTCCTTTGGAATAAGAGATCCATTACAATCAGGCCAGTTACGACCACAGCCTAGGCCACTATCTGTTTTGGTAACGAGAGCCCCACCTAGTAATATAAGGAGCATCCCTACTGTAGCGGCAACAGCAAACCACTTCAAATACCTGTTGTGTTGCATAAAATGAGTCACCTACTTTATCTATCAACATTACAAGAACGTAATGTTTCTGCTACTAGATAATATCGAAAATACGTATAAAAAACAACTTGTAAAGAGAAGGGACTACTAGATGTCGATTCCATTTCACAAATTGTTCATAATTTCGTGCTTTAACCTTCACAATTCATTTTAGAAAATGTTTTACTATAGATATGTTGTTTTTAATTATATTTCTAGACAAAACTAATTTTTACAACTTCATCTAAATTTCACTTAATGTCTAGAAATCAATCGCAAATTTCGCTATAGTTATTGTTAGCGGAATATGCTTACAAAAATGAAAGGAGAGGTATTATGTCAAACGGTCGTACACTGGCGGCTACTAGAAATCCTGGTCCAGAAACAACATCTGTTGTAAAAGATTTCTTAGCACTAATAAAAATTGGAATCGTTAACTCGAATCTTGTCACAACGTTTACAGGGATGTGGCTGGCTTTTCAGTTTACTAGTAGACATTTCTTGCAAGAGCTTGATGTCATATTTTACACCATGCTGGGTGCGGCATTAATCATTGGTGGCTCAGGTGCAATGAATAACTTCATTGATCAGGATATAGATCCCATCATGAAAAGAACTAAGGCAAGACCGACAGTGACAGGCAGATTTAAGCCAAACTTTGTGTTGACCATTGCCCTCTCATTTTTAATTGTAGGTGAAATTTTGTTATTTGCGGCATCGTTTGCAGCCGGCATGTGGGGACTAGTAGGAATATTTGCTTATGTCGTTCTGTATTCAATGTGGTCAAAGAGGAAGCATGTTAGTAACACGGTTGTAGGTAGTATTTCGGGGGCTATTCCTCCTGTTATTGGATTCGCAGCGATTGAGCCTGCCTTAGGTCCAGGAGCACTAGCCTTATTCCTTATCATGTTTGCATGGCAACCACCACATTTCTATGCGCTTGCAATGAAACGGACTGAGGAATATCGTGCAGCTAAAATACCAATGCTACCTGTTGTAAAGGGATTTAAACGTACAAAGTACTCAATGTTATTCTGGATTCTTTTATTATTACCGTTACCTTTCCTTTTAACAGAGCTTGGAATTGGCTTTTTAACTCTTGCTACTGCATTGAACTTGGGTTGGTTAATACTAGCTCTGAAAGGCTTTACAACAAAAGATGATATGAAATGGGCAAATAAAATGTTTATTTATTCGTTGAATCATATGACCATACTATTTGTAGCCATCATAATATTTGCGGTGTTTAGCTAAAGTTAGGGATTCTTTCTTTTTATAAGAATTCATATAGACAGAACTGATGTCCTAGGTACACATGAAAATACAACAAAGAAAGAGGGGTTTAATTAAGCTATGATGAAAGGGCTTAAAAAATGGCGTCTTTTTTCACTTCTAGCAGTGATGATGGTTTTCCTTTCAGGTTGTGGTGAAGATTATCTTTCTACACTAAAACCATCTGGAGAAGTAGGTAAACAACAATTAAATTTATTACTGTTAACTACTGTAATTATGACGCTAGTAGTAGTAATAGTATCTGTTATCTATTTACTTGCATTCCTAAAATACCGTCGTGCACGCGTAGGTGAAAATGTTATCCCTAAGCAAGTAGAGGGTAGTCATACTTTAGAAGTGATTTGGACAGTTATTCCGATTATTTTATTATTAATTATCGCTGTACCAGTTGTTACAACTACTTATAAATTTGCAGATGTTGCTGCAATGGATGAGGTAGATGAAGAAGGGAACAAAACAGCCCTAACAATCAATGTAACGGCAAAATTATACTGGTGGGAATTCGAATATCCTAACCAAGGTATCGTAACGGCTCAAGAGTTAGTGGTACCAACAGGTGAAAAAGTTTACTTTAATTTAAAAGCTGCCGATGTTAAGCACTCATTCTGGATTCCTGCTGTAGGCGGTAAAATGGATACAAACGTGGAAAACTTAAACAAATTCTACTTAGTATTCGATAAAGAATCAAAAGATCTTAAAGATGGCGTATTTTATGGAAAATGTGCTGAATTATGTGGACCTTCACATGCATTAATGGACTTTAAAGTAAAAACATTAAGCCCAGACGCATTTGATGCATGGGTTGATGCAATGAAAGCAACTGAAGGACAAACTGCTGACAAAGCTTCAACAGATCTTGGTGAAGCAACTTTTGCAAATAGCTGCTTAGGCTGTCATGCTATCTCTGGTTCAGGAGCAGGCGGTACACCAGGTCCAAACTTAACTACGTTTGGTGACCGTAACCGTGTTGCTGGTTTCTTAGAGCATAATGAAGAAAGCTTAAAAGCTTGGATTAAAAACCCTGAGGAATTTAAACCAGGTAACTTAATGATGAATGCTGATGGCACTGCGCCTATCTACGGTAATTTATCTGATGAAGAAATTGAAGCTCTTGCAACTTACATCATGGGCTTATCAGTAGAAAAATAATTTTCGTTCTATGTAACAAATTTTGAGGGAGGTAAAAGTTGTGAGCTCATACACACAGAAAAAGGGCTTTGGAGCAGCTGTCTGGGATTACATCACTACTGTTGACCATAAAAAGTTAGCAGTGATGTATTTATTAGCCGGTACATTGTTCTTCGCTATCGCTGGTTTTGAAGCATTATTAATGCGTATTCAATTAATGAAACCAAATAATGATTTCGTATCAGCTGGTTTTTTCAATGAATTATTAACAATGCATGGAACAACAATGTTATTCCTAGCTGCTACGCCACTACTATTCGCATTTATGAACATGCTTGTACCATTACAAATTGGTGCGCGTGACGTTGCATTCCCGTTCCTTAACTCATTAGGGTTCTGGTTATTCTTCCTAGGTGCAGTATTCCTTCACCTGTCATTCTTTATGGGTGGCGCTCCTGATGCGGGCTGGACTTCTTATGCATCATTATCTTTATACTCTCCAGGACATGGTATTGATTTCTATGTTCTTGGTTTACAAATTTCAGGGGCAGGTACATTAATTTCAGGTCTTAACTTTATCGTTACGATTATTACAATGCGTGCTCCAGGTATGACATTTATGCGTATGCCATTATTCACTTGGACTGCTCTTGTATCAAGTGCCTTAATCTTATTCGCATTCCCTCCATTAACAATTGGTTTATTAATGATGTTATTTGACCGTATGTTCGGTGGTAACTTCTTTGACCATACAATGGGTGGTAACACAGTAATTTGGGAACACTTATTCTGGATCTTCGGACACCCAGAGGTTTATATCTTAGTATTACCAGCATTCGGTTTATTCTCTGAGATTATTCCAGCGTTCTCTCGTAAACGTCTATTCGGATACTCTTCAATGGTATTCGCTACAATTTTAATTGGTTTCTTAGGGTTCATGGTTTGGGCTCACCATATGTTTACAGTTGGTCTTGGGCCAACAGCAAACGCAATCTTCGCTGTTGCAACAATGGCAATTGCGGTTCCAACAGGTATGAAAGTATTCAACTGGATCCTAACTATTTGGGGTGGATCTATTAAAGTTACAACACCAATGCTTTATGCACTTGGATTTATCCCGTCATTCGTTGCGGGTGGTGTTACAGGGGTCATGCAAGCATCTGCACCTCTTGACTATCAATTACATGATTCTTACTTTATCGTTGCTCACTTCCACTACGTAATCGTTGGTGGTATCGTTACAGCATTATTCGGTTCAGCGCACTTCTACTGGCCAATTTTCTTCAACCGTATGTTAAACGAAACGCTTGGTAAAATTACTTTCTGGGTATTCTTTATCGGATTCCATTTAACATTCTTCCTTCAACATTTCTTAGGTTTGATGGGTATGCCACGTCGTGTATTCACTTACATGGAAGGTCAAGGTTGGGATCAATTCAACTATATCTCTACAATCGGTGCATTAATGATGGGTGTAGGGGTTATCTTAATGGTAATCAACTGCTTAATGTCTATTAAGGGCAAACCAGCAGGACGCGACCCTTGGGGCGATGGACGTACTTTAGAATGGTCAATTCCACAACCAATTCCATTCTATAATTTCCGTCAAACTCCACTTGTTCGTGGTTTAGATCCATGGTGGATTGAAAAACAAGAAGGTAATAAAGAAGTAACATTTGCTGAGCCACTAGGTGATATCCATATGCCAAATAACTCAGCGATTCCATTCGTTATTTCATTAGGTATGTTTATTGCAGCATTTGGTGCACTTTACAATCCAGACGCAGATAAGCCATGGTCTATTTATGTATTAATCATTGGTTTAGCAATTACATTTGGTGCGATGATTGCTCGTTCTGTTAAAGACGATCATGGTTTCCATTTACACAAAGAAGAAATTCTTGAAATTGAAGAACATCTTTACGGCAAAGGAGGAAATAAATAATGGATTTCAATACTAAATTTACTCCTCATACTTGGCCAGATCATCCTGAACAAGCTACGATGGAAGGTAAAAATAAAGTCGTTGGTTTCTGGATTTTCCTTGCCTGTGAAGTTGTACTTTTCGCAAGTTTATTCGCTACTTATTTAGCGCTTAAGAACAAAGGGCCAGCTGGCATGGAGTTCACAACTCAAGGTTTATTTGAATTACCATTAGCATTTGCTATGACGATGTTATTATTAACATCATCACTAACATCTGTTTATGCAATTTACCATATGCGTAACTTTAACTTTAAAGGTATGCAAACTTGGTTAGCGATTACATTAGCTTTAGGTCTTGGATTCTTAGCACTTGAAATTTATGAGTTCAACCACTATGTGCACCTTGGTTTTACATTTAATCAATCTGCATTCGCAACAGCGTTTTATTCGTTAGTTGGTACACACGGTTTCCACGTAACTTTAGGTCTTGTATGGATTGGTACTTTAATGATCCGTAATGCTAAACGTGGATTAAACCTGTACAATGCACCTAAATTCTTCGTTGCTGCTTTATATTGGCACTTTATCGACGTAGTTTGGGTATTTATCTTTACAGTAGTATACTTGATGGGAGTGATCGGATAATGTCTTCACACGATACACCTATAGTTGCTAAGTCACAGGCACAGTATGAGTATGATCGTCATCATAATGCCGTTCATATGCGTAAACAAGTAATCAACTTTGCGATTATGATTTTCTTCACTTTTATCGCATTCGCAGTAGTTGCAGCTGATTTTTCTAAATACTTAATTATGCCATTCGTATTATTATTGGCTGGCGTTCAAGTTGTACTTCAACTTTATTCTTTCATGCACTTAGAAGATAAAAAAACTCACTTTGGTGGTGTTATTGGTTTCTTCATGTGGATGGGAATTTTAATCGCATTTACATTCTTCTTAGCATTTTTAACAATCATTTGGTGGTAATCACCAAAAAAGCACGTTCGTTATTTTGTACGAACGTGCTTTTCTTATGTTTTGAGGTTATTTAGGTATCCAAAGAGGCAAACACTGTTGAAACTTAACATTTGTTCACCTTTCGTTCATTGCAGTATAGCTGTAAGCGTTTTATAATAGGAGTACTGAAGTTTAAAGGAGTGCGTTCCATATGCCACTTAGTATATTTGGTTTCCAAGCATTGTGGAGCCCGTATTTAATAGGGGTTCTTGTTTTTATAACAATCATCTATTTTTTAGTCACAACAAAGTGGCGTAAAGATTTTAAAGTAAGTGAACCTTTGAAAAAAAGTGAAGCTATTTACTTTGTTTTAGCTATGATTACCATCTATATTATCAAAGGATCTCCGATTGATTTAATGGCTCATATTATGTTTACCATGCACATGGTGCAAATGGCTATTCTGTTATTGCTGGTCCCTATTTTCTTAATTAAAGGGATTCCCTGGTGGGTTTGGAAGGTGGCTATTGAGGCACCTGTAGTTAGAACTTTGTTTAAAGTGCTAACATTACCAGTTGTTGCTGTCTTTGTATTTATCGGTCTATTTTCTTTCTATCATTTACCGTCCATATTGGATTACATTAAATTAAATGAAACATTACATGGTACCTATACATTTGTATTATTTCTATCTGCAGTGTTTATGTACTGGCCTTTAATTCAAAATATGCCAAATAGTAATCAAATGAAGCCTTTGCATAAATTGGCGTATATTATTGCTAATGCTGTTTTAATTACACCTGCTTGTGGATTAATCATCTTTGCGCCAAATGCAATGTATGAGACATACACAAACGGTGATGCATGGTTAAAGGCAATGGAGCTTTGTGTACCAGCCTCTACATTGTCAGGATTATCTTTATCTGGACCAGAGCTATTTACAGACATGAAACCAGTTGCAGATCAGCAATTAGGTGGCGTGTTAATGAAAATCCTACAAGAGCTTATTTTTGGTGTACTAATTGGTACGATCTTCACAAGATGGTATCGATCTGAGCAAAAAGATCCGGATAAAATCACTGCTGACGCTTTAGCTGCCCACCAAAAGAAGTGGGAAAGTCAACAGCAACATTAGTTGAAGAATAGAAATTTACTTTGTGTAAGGGGTTTTGACAATGGAATTGCAAATATTGCCTACTATTAGTACATCGTTTATCGTTATTAGTGCGGTACTTGTAGCGATAGGGTGGGGCTTAATTATAAAAAGAAATGTAGAGGGACATAAGAAAGTGATGCTTGCTGCAGGTGTTGCAGCACTTATTTTCTTTATCATCTATGCGTCCCGTACAATCTTTATTGGAAATACAGCTTTTGGCGGTGGAGAAGATTTAAAACCATACTATACGTTCTTCTTGATTTTCCATATTATTTTAGCGACATCTGGAGCTGTGTTTGGTATCGTTAGTATTATTTCAGGTTTGAAAATGAACATTAAATTACACAGACGAATTGGGCCAATTACAAGTATTATTTGGTTCTTTGTTGCCATAACTGGTGTATTAGTTTATTTATTATTGTATATTTTATTTGAGCCTGGTGAAACAACATCAGTAATTAAAGCCATTTTAGGATTTTAAAAAAATCTCCCTCCTTATTTCTGTGTAGGAGGGAGATTTTTTATAGTTGGTTGGAATAGTGAAAGCACTACGACAACCAGTAACGGACCAATTAATATTCCAATAAATCCAAAGATTTTAAAACCAATAAACATGGCAATAAAGGTATTCAAGGAAGAAAGTCCAATTTTATCGCCAATAATTTTTGGCTCAATCATTCGTCGGACTAGAAATTGTCCAATGGTTAGTAAAATTAAGACAGCTGCATATAAATAATCGCCAGCAAAGACCTGATAGATTGCCCATGGGACTAATAAAATAAATGAATCAAGAAAAGGGATAAAGTCTAAAACAACAAGTAAAAGTGCTAACAATATAGGGAATGGTGTTTTTAAAAAATAAAATGCAGCGAATGATATAGCAAAGATCCCTATCCCTACAAGTAATTGAGCTTTCAGAAATCCAAATAAGGCTAGCTTAACACGTTGGCCAATAAAGATAATTTTTTGATGGTAATGAAAAGGAACGGGCGATAATAATTTACGATTAATTGTTGGTAATTCTAAAAGCAACATATACAACACAATCCAATAAACAAATATATCAAAAAGACGTGTGGGAATATATGTTAATAACGTTGACCAAACATTGACGTTCGTTAAGGATAAAGAAAATTTTTCGATGGATGCTAAAGCTTTTGCAATCATAAATTGAATTTGTGAAACTAGCTCTACCGGTAAATGATAGGTGTAATTGCTGAGCTTAGATTGCATTTGAATCCATAGGGCAGACAATTGATTAAGATAATCAGGTATATCAATAATAAAGGAAGAAAATTGTTTCCAGCTTATATAAAGGATAAGTGTACATAATAATAAAGATATACTTAGAAAAAACAAAAAAAAGAAGAAGACAACGATTTTCCGTTTTTTTCTAAACCGTTTGCTCATTCGAACGATGATTGGTTCTAACAATAACGCGGTTAAGTAGGCAAGTAAAATTGGTAATGATATGGAGATGGACCAAAGGATCAGTATACCCATTGCAATAACAATAATGGGATGACGAAAAAAAGGACGATTAAAAAATGATAACATTTTTCTCACCTACATCATGTAATAGATATAGGTAGTATGAGAAAAAAATTTTTTTTTACTCAAAATAAAAAAAGACTGGACCACCAGTCTTTTTACAACCATGAAGCTATTTACGCTTACTTGCCGTCACTTCAATGTACGAAAGATTAGCGTGCGTTAACAGGTTCAAAGTTATTTTTATTTGTAGGCTCGATTGAGAATTGATCTAACTCTAATTTAACCTTTTTTAAGATTTCTTCACATTTTTTTACAAGGTGTGCTGGATAAACCTCGTCATCGCCATATTCAACACCATGCGGATAATAGTATTTACCAAGGACTGGTTTCATTAATGTAAGGATAGCATCGTGTGCACCTACGTCACCAGAAATAGCATATGCGAATACGCGTAGGTAATAACGACCTTCACGAGTATCGAATCGTTTATCGAATGTCATACGCTCGTAATCCCAGCCGCCATCACATTCTAAACCATGTTTTTTCATAATGCTGACAAGTAGCTCTTGATCAGCTGTTAAATTTTCAAGGTTAGTATTTTCAAAATACATGTATAGTCCTCCTTTAGGTTCTCGTACAAAGTATACGCTCATTTTTATAATAGAGCATATTCGACATTGTTGCAATGACAACATTGTGTCAACCCAATTACAATTGATATAATAACTTACAATAATGGTGATGAAAAGGAGTCCTGTATGAAAGCTTTATTCCGCATTTTAATGGTTTGTGGTGCAGTTGCATTAATTGGTTTTATGTTTTTTAATACCCCTAAGGAAAATGAGCCACTAGAAGGCCCAAATACCAATTCGAATATCATACCTCAAACACAGCTAAAGCAGGAACCTGCAATAGGAGCAATGACACGTCCACAAACGGGTATATCCACATTGATAGGAAAAGGCACACAAACTGTTTTAGAACAATATGGGGAGCCTGCAAGAAAAGAGCCGTCTTCATTTGGTTATCAATGGTGGGTCTACAATGAAGACGTTTCAACTTTTTTTATGATTGGTATTGATAATAATATTGTGACACAAATTTACATAGCAGGACAAGAAATTGATGCATTTCCTTTTAAAGTAGGCCAAAAACGTGATGAAATATACAGAATGACGATCATTGATTATGAGGTAGCCGCCACTGTAGGCGAAAATATTTTCATTTTCTCAATGAGTGAAGAAGATATGCAAACAAGGCTGCTTATCAAATTTGATGGTCTTTATGCACAGCTTTACATAGATAGGGAGACAAGTGAGTTGCAAGGGATACGATATACAGACAGTGAAACACTTGTCCTTCATCAGCCATATGAAATGAGCTATCAAGGGGAGCTTGTTAGACGTGCTCCACCTTCCTCTTTCTTACAGCAAGAAATTGATGTGGCTAGCGCTAAACAATTAGACGATTTGCTAAATGTAACAAGAGTCCATCATGATTTACTTCCTTTAGAAATGGATGAATCATTGGAGGAAGCAGCAAGAATGCATAGTGAGGACATGAAGGTGCAAAATTTTTTAGCGCATGAATCTCCAACCTATGGTGATCTAAAAAAACGATTACAGACGCAAAAAATCGAGTATAGTGAAGCGAACGAAAACCTGGCAACTGCTTATTTTGATGCGATTGAAGCCATGCATGGCTGGACAAATTCTCCTGAACATAGAAAAGTTCTTTTGAATGATCGATATACACGCGTTGGTTCTGGCGCCTTTGTAGATTATTATACGCAAATATATCTTGAACCTACTACACAAGAAGTGGGTAGAGAAGAGCAAGATAATGAAGAGACGAAAAATGAAAAACAAGATAGCGAAGAATCTACAGATAAATCAAATCAAACCTTACCATAACAGAAGAATATTCAGATGAAGACAAGCTTTCAACAAACGGGCTTGTCTTCATTTTTTATGTGGAGTTTCTCCTTCTTTTAGGCTTCTACATTTTTCGTCACACCGTTACAAACGCCGTCATATGATAGAGAACTGAAAGGGGGAATGAGGTTTGCAATTAGCAGAGTTATTAAAAGACTGGCCATGTAGCGTGACGGGAGGATCTATACGAACAGAAATTACTGGTGTAGAGGACTATGCACAGGCGGTACAACCTGGTGATATATTTATTGTGCGAAAAGGTAAAAAAACATCGGGAAGTCGGTTTGTCAAAGAGGCATTGGCACGTGGAGCTGCTGCCATCGTTTCAGAAGAAAGTATCTCTTTGCCAATTATAGATAAAGAAATTCCTTTTGTATGGGTTCCAAATACAGCATTATTTTTATCGTATGCAAGTGCGAAGCTTGCTGCTTTTCCAGCAGAAGCTTTAACTGTTATCGCCATTACAGGTACAAATGGAAAGACGACAGTGAGCCATTTTGTTAGTCAGCTTCTAAATGCACTACATAAACATGCAGCAGTTATTGGAACGGTTGGCTTTTTCATCAATGGTGAGAAACAACAAACGGCTTATGAGCAATTAACAACATTGCAAGCTAAAGAATTACACCCCATTCTTAAGCAATGTGTGCGAAAAGGTGTGACCCATGTTGTATTAGAAGCTTCTTCAATGGGGTTGCAGCAGCATAGGCTCGATCATTGTGACATTGACTGTGGTGTATTTTTAAATTTATCAGAAGATCATTTAGAAGATCATGGAGGTTTAGAAGCTTATAAACGTGCCAAGAAACGTTTAGCGGATTTATCAAAAAAGCTAGTATTAAATGGAGATGATAATTTTTGCCGTTCTGTTGGTATTTATGATAAGAAAAAATCTTGCTCATTTGGTTTTGATAATCACAATGATTTACATATTCAAATCGTCAGTGAATCAGTTGGAAAAACCGTACTTTGTTTACAGACTTCCGCGAGTGAGCATATTGTAGAAATTCCTTTTGTCGGTAAATACCATGTGCAAAATGCTGTTGCATCCTTAATGGCTGTATGGCGCTTAGGTGTCCCTATGGAAGATATAGTTGGACATATGTGGTCGTTAAGGCTACCAGAGGGCAGGCTAGAGAAGATTGAAAATCCATTAGGAATTGATGTTTATGTAGATTATGCCCATACAGCAGAAGCATTGCAAGCAGTATTGCAAACCTTTGATCGCTCTAAAACAATTTACCTTGTCTTCAGTTGTGGAGGAAATCGAGACAAGGCGAAACGCTTTGCAATGGGGGCAGTAGCAAGTAAATATGCTGATGTTATTTATTTAACAACAGATAATCCTCGTGATGAAGATCCTATTGTGATTAATGAAAGTATTATTGCTGGTTTTACAGAGCAACAATATTATGAAATTTATTTAGATCGCAAACTTGCTATCCATCAAGCATTAGCAAAGGCAGAAAAGGGAGACATTGTCCTTGTTGCCGGAAAAGGGCATGAACAAACACAGCAAATTAAAAATCAAAAGTTCCCTTTTTCCGATCAACAATGTATTAAAGACTATTTTGCGAGTTTAATTACGGACGACGCTGAATAACGAAGAAAGATCCTGTAGCAATGGCAAGCCTGCGACCAGTCTCATCTTCAATATCACATTCCATGACAAGCGTTTGGCGTCCCTTATGAACAAAACGACCACGTGCAATCAATTCTTTATTTGTAGTGGTAGCAATATATGATATATTCATGTTCGTAGTAACTACATTATAGCCCTCAGGCACAGAGCGCGAAGCAAGCCCTCCCATAGCGGCATCAGCAATCGTTGCAACAATACCTCCGTGTGGCACCTTTATCGTATTATGGATGACCGGTGTAATAGGGATACGGACCTCACTGACCTCAGGCTCAAATTTACCTACCATATGTAAAGTAGCATTAATATAACGACGGTGAATGCCTTGCTGTTTCTCCCGTAGGCCATTTAAAAGATGTAATAAAACTTCTTCATCTTCCTCGGTACTGTCTTGTAAAATCTCGGCCACTAACTGTTCAACCTGCTCCTTAGATGTTGTCATCATTTGGAAAACCTCTTTCATTAAAATTATCATTAATGTAAAATTACCATAAAATCTGTTATGATGGGAAAGAGATTGGGGGAATTAAAGATGATGATGACCTCTGACTGGGTAATCATTTTGGATGAGGCGGAAGCGCTTTGTGAGATGATTCTTTCCTCAGAACCTGCGATGGCGCTACAACAAGCGTATGAAGCTGTATATAGTGATGCACAAATTGTAGAGGCTATATATGCATTTAATCGCATGAAAGAGCAGTACGAAGATGTACAACGTTTCGGAAAATATCATCCGGACTA
This sequence comes from Lysinibacillus sp. LK3, assembly GCF_001043675.1. Lineage (NCBI taxonomy): Bacteria > Bacillati > Bacillota > Bacilli > Caryophanales > Bacillaceae > Lysinibacillus > Lysinibacillus sp. LK3. The sequence goes on along the minus strand of NZ_LDUJ01000024.1, from coordinate 57,027 downwards.
CCATACAATTATGAAGTCGATTCGCCAACAGAAAAGGGCACTTGACTTAAATGAGAAAGTTTCAGCCTTGAAAATTGCTGAAAACGATTTTCAGGATTTACTGGATGAGATTAGCCTATTAATAGGAAAAACGGTCTCTGAAGCGGTAAAAGTTCCTGTTAGTAATCCATTCTTTGCATCTGGTTCATCTTGTGGAGGTGGATGTGGCTCGGGCGGTTCATGCTCTTGCTCAGCGTAAATAGGATGTGTATATAACATATCTCTTCTAGACTGTAGACAACTCGAAGGCAATAACTGAGTTAGTTTACAGTCTTTTTTATAATTAAATTCAAGGAGGAAGCATTAATGAAAACTTATCGAATTGCCGTAATACCTGGGGATGGAATAGGAAAAGAGGTTGTGCCAGCTGCAATAAAAGTTCTTGATCAGGCAGCGTTGTTAGATGGACGCTTTCAATTTGAATGGACAATTTTTCCATGGGGCTGTGAATACTATTTAGAGACAGGAAAAATGATGCCTGATAATGGCATTGAGCTGTTAAAACAGTATGACCAAATATTTTTAGGTGCAGTTGGTATGCCTAACTTGGTTCCGGATCATGTATCATTATGGGGCCTTCTCATTAAAATTCGACGTGAGCTACAGCAATCTATTAATGTACGACCTGCAAAGCTACTTCAAGGGTTACCATCACCTTTACGACAACCAAATGATTTTGATTTTATTGTTGTAAGGGAAAATTCTGAAGGGGAGTATGCTGAAAGCGGAGGAAGAATACATAGTGGTCAAGAAGAGGTGGCAATCCAAAATGCTGTTTTTACAAGAAAGGGTACAGAACGGGCGATGCGCTATGCATTTGAATTAGCCAAAACACGTAATGGACATGTGACAAGTGCTACAAAATCAAATGGGATTACATATAGCATGCCTTTTTGGGATGAAGTGTTTACTCAAGTAGGAAAAGAATATGAAGAGGTAGGTCAAGCATCTAATCATATTGATGCACTAGCGGCATTTTTAGTGATGAAGCCAGAAAATTTTGATGTTATCGTAGCATCGAATTTATTTGGGGATATTTTGACAGATCTAGGCGGTGCCATTATGGGAAGCATTGGTATTGCACCTGCAGCAAATTTAAACATTGAAGGGCTATATCCATCAATGTTTGAACCTGTCCATGGTTCTGCACCAGATATAGCTGGTCAAGGAATTGCCAATCCTATTGGACAAATTTGGACAGGTAAGATGATGCTCGATTTTCTTGGTTATCAAGATGTGGGAACAAGGATATTGAATGCTATAGAGCAAACATTAGCGCGGGGTATAAAAACGCCTGATTTGGGTGGAGCTGCCACACTACAAGAAGTAACTGATGCAATCATAGATTATTTAACATAAGTATTACTGTAATGGGGAGTAATAATGGATCTAACATTTACATGAAAGGGAAGCACATCAGTTCAGTGTGCTTCCCTTTCATTCCTAGTCTTATTTAGACTCTTGAACTTGTAATAACTCAACTGCAATATCCGGACGATCTGTAATAATGCCCTTTGCTCCATTATTGAGTAATTTTTTCATCGTATCTAGGTCATTGATTGTCCAATAGTGGACAGGAATATTGAGGTTGTTTAAAAACTGAATAAATTTAGGAGAATCTAATGCAATAACCCCTGACTTTGGAGGGATTTGAAAAACATCCACTTTAGGGTGATATAAATGTCCAAACTGACTTGAGAAAGAAGCAAATGCTTTTCTGACATCTGATTCACCTGCACCAAGTGCTACTTGATTTTGAGCATATAAATTAAACCGATCTATTTGCTCACCATAAAAGCTTGTCACAACAACACGATGTTCAGCTTGAAGTTCTTCAATTAAGCGCCAAAGTTTAGAAGGCATCAGACTCCCTTCGTACGTATCAGGAGCATCTTTGATATCAATGTTGATTAACATATTTGGATAGGCTTCAAGCAACTCTCGTAAAGTTACGACTTTTAATTTATCCTCTCGATATGGGAAATTTCCCTCTAAATCTTCAAATTGGTAGCCGTGGTTCAAGGCATTGATTTCTGCCAACGTCATATCTGCAATGAGACCATAGCCATCCGTTGTACGTTCAACTGTCTCGTCATGGAAAACAATAATTTCCTCATCTTTTGTTAGGCGAATGTCGATTTCAAAGCCATCGACACCTAGCTGTGCAGCTTTTTCAAATGCAACCATTGTATGTTCTGGTGCTAAAAGAGCTCCGCCACGATGTGCAAGAATTATGGGGCGTTCGAATTGTAATGCTTGTTTACCTTCGCGTTGCTGTGGTTTTGAAATAGCTTTACTGCCTGCCCAAGCTGCTGCACTTGCTGCTGCAATTGCAAGCGCAATTTTTGTTTTCTTACCCATATTCGTCCTCCTTAACAATTATCCTCATATAAAAAGTAGTAGTGAATTCATTGTTTAATCAATAGTAGTAAGTACAGGGCCTACTATTAAAATTAGTTATATAAGTGAATGATGATTTTTTTATGCCGATTTTTGCCATCCTATTTGAAAAACAATCATTATGGAGGTGCAAATGTCTTGTAAAGGGTTCATTTGAGGCATGATCATCTTTCAGCATTCTTCTGTTCCTGTAATGATGCTACAATTGAATTTAATTAAAACAACTGATTCATCTTCACGATGTTCAACGTCGTATGCTTTTCCATTATAACGGAAAATTGAGCGTTCTGTCAGCTAAACTCTGTTGCTATCATTTTCTGGTCTATGGTATTCTTTTATGTAAGAAATGAGGGAATCCACTATGAACGAACGACAAGGGCTAATCGTTTACGTCCATCAATTAAAACATGCGAAGTCACTTCGGAAATATGGTCATGTTCTTTATATTTCTAGAAGGCAAAAATACGTAGTGCTTTACTGCGATCGTGAGGATATTGACATGATGACAACAAAACTACAACGCCTTCCATTTGTGAAAGACGTTGTGGCGTCTTATCGTCCTTTTGTAAAAACTGAATATGAAAATGCAAAACCAGATAAAGCAAAGGAATATGACTACAAAGTAGGTCTATAAACTTATGTTAATGCAGGTATATAGTTATTTAGTCTTAATATACCTATTAAGTATTGATAAAATAGTTTTGATTCCGAAAATATAGATGAGTGCTTTATTTCTACAACTACTGCTTTTCGACCGAGTTGTTCTATTTGTGCTTCAAACATTTTTTGTCGCTGTGTTGGCTGTTCTTCATTGTATGGGATGCCTTCTCGACAAATATAAATAGGCATGAACTTACTTTCGCCGACTGGTTTAAGGGCGACAGCTAAAGAAATCACCTTCTTGTCTTCTTTTGTAGATGTTAGTAAAAAGGCTTGATGAAAACGTTCCTGGTTGGTTTTAATAATTTCGAGTAGCTCGTAAACATCACCATAGCCTTCACCTAATTCTATAAATTGTTGTGGCATAATAATTGCACATCCTTTCCAATATTCATAGTATCATGCTGCGGGAGGTCAAGCACATGAAATTTGCATTAAGCTTTTTTTCTATTTTAGCACTAATCATTACAGGAACGGTATTTTTCCAATACCATGCTTATTCATCTGATTTAGAAACAGGCATAGGGGATTTTCATTATTCTCAGGAAATAGAAATTGTCTATCGCGAAAATAGCTTAGATATTCGTCAACATTTTAAAAACCTACCAAATCAAAAGGTGAAAATTAAATGGCCTGAAAAAGCAACAAACGCTAGTTGCTTTATTGAAAATGAAAAAAGCTGTGATCGTTTATCAGATGAAGTTTCTTACTTTGCAAAAGGGGAGACAAAATCACAATCTGTGTCATACATAATTCCAATTGAGGGTGGCTTAAAAAATAAGATGCTCCTTCAAAATGTTTTTGCTACACTAATAAATGGTGAAGCATCGTATTCAATTGTTTCAATTTCTACAGACAGTAAGGTGAAAGGACAATGGGTTACGGGTTTGCCCCTAGTAGGTCAACAACAACTTGTACTTGTCAATTACACCATGTTTAGAGGAAACGGTACTGTTCAAGATTTATATTGGCAAGCCGGGGAGCTTAAAGCGCAAGAACAGACACCGGTGTTATCAATTTATGCCCAGCAAGAAGTCCCTAATGATTTTCTAAAGTCATTAAAAAATTTACAGCTTCTAAGTGATGAGCATATTGCAATTATTCAAGAAAAAAGTCCAGTAGCAGTTCATGACGAAAGATTGTTATTTTTACCAACACTTACTGCACAAGCTGTAGAGCAAGAAGTAATTTTATCACAAATCAAATCACAATATAATTTTGTAGATTCCCCAGAATGGTTGCCTGAGGTTGTGGCATCCTATTTAATAAGCGATCCAATTGGTGGAGAAAAAACAAAGAAAATCATCAAGACATTAAATGATTACATGACGGATGCTCAACAACAAGCTTGGCAGGAAACATTGAAAAAGCTTGGAGATGAATCGATTTCACCAGATACAATGGACAAGTACTTATCACAGGTATTAGATGCCAAGACATCTTATTTTACATTAAATGCAGCTCAGCAAAATGGAACCTATCCACTTTTATTTGAGGATGCACGTGATGTCTATGTGGATGATACATTGAAGGAAGATGTTCATGTTATTCTCTATGAGGGACAGGTATTGTATACGGCAGATACATTATTGCCTTACCTCGGCTACTCAGCTGCGGAAGGAAAGAATGGCTATTATGTAAATAGTGAGCATCGTACATTCCGTTTCCCTAAAGAGCCTGGATTTTATGTATTCAACCAGCGTAGGTATTCGACTATCTCTGAACCAATCATTAAGATTGCTGATCATTATTATGTAGAAGAAGCTTGGTTACAACGATTATTCCTAGTTGAACTACAAAAAAAGGATGAGCGTATTCAAGTATTAAAACAAGAGCAACAATAACTTTTGCAGCGGAGGGCCAACCTTTCGCTGCAAAATACTTTATATAGACGAAAGTACGGTGAGATGCTGATATGAGAGTTGTAGCAGGAGAGCGCAAAGGAATGCCGCTTAAAGCAATAGCAGGAAATACGACAAGGCCTACAACTGACAAAGTAAAGGAGTCCATTTTTAATATAATTGGGCCATTTTTTGATGGAGGTTTAGCGTTAGATCTGTTTGCTGGAAGCGGTGGCTTGGGGATTGAATCATTAAGTAGAGGAGCAGAACGTGCTATTTTTATTGAGAAAGATCCTAAAGCATTCCAGGTGCTACAAGAAAATATAAAAAAATGCCGTTATGAAGAATATACAGAGCTTTTTCGTATAGATGCAAAGCGCGCTGTGAAAGCGCTATTAAAGCGTGATATTACATTTAAACTCGTTTTTTTAGATCCACCTTACCATCAGCAGGAATATTATGACCTCGTACAGATTTTGGTCGATAACCGTAAAATACAACAAGATGGTATTATTTTATGTGAACATGCAAAAGAGATAGGATTACCTCAAAATTTTGGGGAGTTTGTTTTAACAAGACAAGAAACCTATGGCGGAACAATTATTTCTGTTTATCGCTGTACAGAGGAAGAGGGAGAATAAGTTGTCTGAAAAAATTGCTGTAGTTCCTGGAAGTTTTGACCCTGTAACATTCGGCCATTTAGATATAATTAAACGTGCGGCTGATGTGTTTGATATCGTATATGTAGCAGTATTAAACAATTCAGCAAAGAATCCTTTGTTTTCTGTAGAGGAACGTATGGCTTTGATGGCTGAAGTGACAAAAACCTTACCTAATGTTCGTATAGAGAGTTCTTCAGGCTTATTGATTGATTATGCTAAGGAAAAAAAGGCGAAGGCAATTGTTCGTGGCTTACGGGCAGTTTCAGATTTTGAATATGAGATGCAAATTACATCTATGAACCGTTTCCTTGATGAAACAATCGAAACCTTTTTCATCATGACGAAAAATCAATATTCATTCCTTAGTTCTAGTATAGTAAAAGAGGTTGCGAAATACGGTAGTGATGTTAACGAGCTAGTCCCTACATGTGTCGTAAAGGCTTTAAAAGAAAAATATGGTTTTACACAATAAGGATGCAGAGGATGTCAAAAGAACGATGACATCCTCTTTTTGATATTTAGAGCGATTGTTATTTTAGAAAAAATAGAGCATAAATAGTTGGTACAATGATTATGCTAAGGAGGCGGAATTTAATATAAGGTCGTACAGAAAGTTTTGCAGATTTGGCGATAACAAAAATTTGTAAGTGAATACTTATACTTTGCATCGTTAACAAAATCACAACAAGTAAATGGATATAGGGGAGATCTGGAAATGCTGTAACTGTCATTTTAAGACCGTTCGTTACCTCCAGAACAGCTGCTATGGAAAGCTCAATCGTATAGGGAAGCTTTGGTATCAGCTGATCTAAGCCTTGTTGTACAATGGTTTGAATCGTTGTGAAAAAGATGATGGTTGTACCAACTAGTAGAATGGTTGGGGCTGTTTCTTTAATACTTTCCGAAAATGGAGCACTATAGAGTGGTGTGTTGTGTACGGAGATATTAGGTGAATCAGTTTTGCGAAAGAAAAAGTAGCCAGTTACTAGGCAACAAATATTAAACGTATGTAGTAAACATAAAAACAACCATCCAAACGTATTACTGTGTAGTAAATCAAGGCTTACAAAACCTAATACAAAAAGTGGACTAGGTGCATGACAAACAGCTAGCAAGAAATTTGCCTCTTTAGGGTGTAATTGACCACTATTTTTCAAATAAACAATAGTGGTTGCGCCAGTTGGATAGCCTCCAAGAGCACTAATAATATAGGCTTGTACGTATAAAGAAGCCCTTTTTGTTTTGGTACGCATAGGGGCTGTTAAACGCAGAAGCCATTGTGTTAACACAAGATACGGCAATAAGTACGGAAAAAGTGCTTCCATGAAAAGATTTAAGCCTAAATCAGTACCACTGTGAGCGGTTTGTGGGAATAACAAGAGTAAGAGAATTAGAATTACGCAGAGCACTATTTGAATTGTAGCAAACATGTTATCATCTCGTTTCAACTTTTTGTCATTCACATAGGCAAATGCTAAAATCAATATATGTGAGAAAGGCAAAAACATGAACGTATGGTTTTGCAAGCGTCCTAGGAGGTGTTTTCAAGTGAAGAAAAAAATTAGTATTTATGCAGTGTTGATAGTCGTGATTTGTTTTATGATGTTATACCGACTAGACGCGTATATTATGAAACCTGGAAGTGCCTATGATGTCAGTAAATTTGTTACTGTGGATAGTAAAGAGGCAGATAGTGAGGGGTCTTTAAGTTTAATGACAGTTGCTATGCAGCAAGCCACACCATTTTCGTATTTGTGGGCGAAAGTTCAAAAATATCAAAAGCTAATGGATATTGAACAAGTACGAAATCCTTTAGAGGATGATGAGGAATATAATATTCGACAGTTAAAGTTAATGTCTGATTCACAATTTAATGCCAAATATGTAGCCTTCCAAAGAGCAGGGCTAGAGACAAAGGTTCTTTTTAATGGTGTATTCATATTAAACGTTTTAGACGGAGGAGCTTCGGACGGTATTTTAAAAGCTGGTGATGAAATTGTCGAGGTTGATGGACAAAGAATAACTAGCCAGCAAATGCTTGTGGATCTATTAAAACCTAAGCAGCTTGGCGATAAGGTAACCATTCAATTTATACGTAATGAAGAACAACACCAGGAGACTATTACACTACAGGAAATTCCTAACGCCCAAGAACATAGAGCGGGTTTAGGTATTTCTTATACTGAAAGCAAATCGATTGAAACTAATCCGAAAGTGACGATGAAAACAGAGGATATAGGGGGACCTTCTGCTGGACTGATGTTTACACTTGAAATATTAGACCAATTACTTGATGAAGATTTAACAAAAGGCTATGCAATTGCTGGAACAGGTGAAATGTTAATAGATGGATCTGTTGGAAGAATTGGTGGAATAGACTATAAGGTTATTGCCGCTGATCGTGACGGCATGGAAATCTTTTTTGCACCAGATGATGAAATCTCTCAAGAAATGAAAGCGAAGTATCCAGAGCTAGAATCGAATTATGCAACGGCTGTCAAAACGGCCAAAGAGATTAAAACAAAAATGAAAATCGTTCCAGTGAAGAGCGTTGACGATGCTATTAATTATTTAAAGCAACTTCAACCAAAATAATATAAAGGGATGCTAAAAGGACTTTAGCATCCCTTTTGATATCTTTAGCAACGAATAGGTGGTGTTTGATAATCCTTAGGCAGCGTAAAATCCTTTGTTCCTTGCTCGATACTTAAATTATAAAGCTCTGCTGCATGTATATCGATAGCTAACATTGCATCATTTGTAGCTGCAACTCGACTGATTAAGGGTAATTCTATATTCTTTTTTTGCTGACCTAAATAAGCTTGTCCTGTCGAACTCATACCCAATAGCCGAATAAAAGAGGGCGCGTTAAAACTTTGAAGCTGCTTTTTGGTAAACCCTGTATAGATATGTGTTATCATCCGTTGAAGGCGGGTCCAAGTATAACGCTTAGATTTTATTTTTTCCATAAAGCTATAAAATGTAGAGCTGCTTTTGGCTGCTTTTACAATTGCGTTTTCTATGCCCTCTGTTACTTCTGCATAACGAGTAAGTTCTGAAGGGGTATGTCTTATAATGGTGAACTGTAATAACGGCCAAAATGTTTCCCAGCTAGCAAATTGGTTATACTTTATATGCCAGTCTGTTAAATAATCAAAAGTAGCTGTAGGAACAACATTTTGTACACTTTGTAAAGAATTTGTAGAGGCAAGGGCTTTACGTATGCCAGTGGCACTGGCGATCGATGCATCTTCCTTTAATGCATCATGATATCCTGCTGCAACACGAGGAATTGTTAATGGTTTAATGTTGCTGTTAAGTGCCCTCGCTGCTTCAAGATAATGAAAGCCCAATATATTATTTGGTTGTGCAAGATCGATGTATGGAGCAGGGTACATCTGAGAAAGCTGTTCATAGGCGTAATGTAGGCTTTTTGGGTAGCTGGCACCTGTTTTAAGGCTGTCTTTAATGAACAGGTCATATTCTGCACGGTGGCTGTCAATCAGCTCGAAAGTGTTTAGAAAGGGCTGTATAGAGCCGTCTTCACTTCCAAAAGCAAAGGAGTTGCAACCAACAGCACTTAATAAGGAAATGGCTCCTTTTGCGAAATCTGTAGCAGGTGCTGTACTATAGACATAAGGCAGTTCAATAACAATATCTACACCGCCAGAAAGCGCCATTTTAGTACGTGTCCATTTATCTACCATGGCAGGTTCTCCACGTTGTAAAAATGTGCCGCTCATAACAGCGATTACGAGATCTGCCTGTGCTGCTTTTTTAGCCTGTTCTAAATGATAAGCATGTCCGTTGTGAAAAGGATTATATTCAACAACAATTCCAACTGCTTGCATGCTTCTCCCCCTTATAATTTGTGTCTTTATTTTAAACTGTTAGGAGTAAATACACTTCTTATAGTATATAATTATAGGTGGGTTTTAAAGTGGTGACAAGAAATTATCTTGACATCTATTTTTACACATTATATAATCAACAGTGTTGTCTCGAGGTGATTAAACGAATGAAATGGTCAATTCATCAATTATCTAAATACCGCCAAAACGGGATGCCAATCGATGCCTTTGTCCAGCTGGATGAAGTGATGGAGCGAAACCAGGATATTCGAGCAATTTCGCCCGTTCATGTAAAAGGGCTATGTACTTTTGGTGCATCGCAAATGACATGTCAGTTAACTGTGACAGCAACGTTAACACTACCATGTGCTCGCACATGGGAGGATGTTGAGTTTCCAATTGAAGTTGAGACAGTTGAAATTTTTAGCTGGATTGACGAAGATAAACGAGGAGACGATGACGGAGACATTCACTATATTGACGGTGAAGTCATCGACATGAAACCGGTTCTTGAGGAATTAGTTTTGCTTGAGGTACCAATGCAAGTGTTCAAGGAAGATTCTGAAGGACAAGTGCATGGTGGTAAAAATTGGTCTTATGCAACAGATGAAGACGTAGAGCTACACAAAAAAGCTGACGAACAAAAAGTGGATCCAAGACTAGCTGCTTTAGCTAAGTATTTTGATCAAACAGACGAATAGACGATCTGTAAGGAGGTGCCATCAATGGCTGTACCATTTAGAAGAACTTCTAAAACTGCAAAAAGAAAGCGTCGTACGCATTTCAAATTATCTGTACCTGGTATGGTAACTTGCCCTAACTGTGGTGAGGCTAAATTATCACACCGTGTTTGCAAAGCTTGCGGACAATACAAAGGTAAAGAAGTAGTAAGCAAATAATACAGTGTTTGCTCACTTAAAAGGCTAGTAGAGAGACCATGGCTCTTTACTAGCCTTTTTGTTTGCTTGAAAAGACGGAATATTTCGTTGATTATGAAGTTCTTTACGATAGTGAAATAATTGTGTGATACAATTTATTCATTGCGACAAAGGGGGTAGTAATATGTCTTATACGATTGACAATCATGATGGCATTATGACGTTTACCATTAACCGTGAAGAGAAACGGAATGCTGTCAATGATGAAGTGATGAACGGTCTTCAAGAAGTCATTACATATATTCGTGGGCATGAAGATGTGCGTTTCTTAGTAGTGACTGGTGCTGGCGATAAATCGTTTTGCTCAGGAGGGGATTTATCTGAGTTTCATTCATTGGAAACAGAGGATGAGGCATTTGGTATGTTAAGTAAGATGGGGAAAATATTATATGACCTTGCTACGCTTCCTGTACCAACTATAGCACTTATAAATGGTACGGCTGTTGGAGGTGGCTGTGAGATTGCAACAGCTTGTGATTTTCGTTTAGTAGCTAGCCATGCGAAATGTGGATTTATTCAAGGAACACTAGCCATTACAAGTGGCTGGGGTGGCGGTACATATTTATTTGAAAGAGGTTTGCGTCATGATCGTGCGATGAAGATGCTCGTGGATGCGAAGCCTTACCCTGCGCAATTATTATATGAGATAGGATGGGCTATGCGTGTTTTTGAAGGCACAAAAGAAGATGCCTTGAACGATTTTATTGAACATATGCGAAAAATTCATCCTTCTGTTCATAAAGCTTATAAGGAGATTGAGCTTAGAAAGTGGCGTGAACGAAATATGTATGAGCGTGTGATGGAAGAAGTTCGTACCTGTGCAAAGTTGTGGGAAAGTGAAGCGCACCATCAAGCGGTTAATAATTTCTTGACAAAGAAGAATAATAAGTAATGTATAAAGACAGTGTTGAGAGTAAAAACATCATCACTGTCTTTTTTCATGCAATGATTCTATTTTGCTTGCTTTTGCATATAGTAGTAAAAAATGCGAGGGTGATAGATTATGGAATTGAAAAAAAGAAAAGATCAATGGACAAAGGAAGATGATGAAAGACTAGCAGAAATCGTATTGCATAATGTGCAAAATGGCAAAACACAGCTAGAGGCCTTTGAAATGGCGGCCATAGAACTAGGTCGTACAAAACAAGCGTGTGGTTTCCGATGGAATAAAACATTGCGTGGTCAATATAGTCAGTCACTACTAGCTGTGCGAAATCAGCCCCAACAATCTATGCGAAGTCATTTGAAATTAGCGTTGACAAGTTTTGACGAATTAACGGAGGCTTATCAAACGCTTGAAATGAAGCATCGGGAATTGCAAAATGAGCATGAGAAGCTAGTGAAATGGCTTCAGCAAGGTTATTCATTAATGAAAGATTAAAATTATGTTTACGTGGTTTTTGGAACATGAATTACATTGCTTTTCTTTTATGGACATAAAACCCTTTCTGTATATCGTCAATAATCAGTCTATCCTGTATAATAAAAGAACCTGCGTAGAAGGTGCCTTAGATGTATTCTAAGGCACCTTATTCTTATAGTTTTATGAATGTATACTATTCAGAGGTGAAGCATCAGATGGGTGTTTTAAAGTCTACTGTTATAGGAGGCATGCCAAAAAGTGCGTCACCCTTTTTGATGGTGTGAATAGTATCGTGTTGTTTCAAAGTATCACAGAGTGTTTTGAACATTTTGGAATAATCTGGATGTGATGACATCGAGGTACATTGATCAGTAAAGATGGAAAGGGTGTAGACAATGAAAGTAGCGATAATTGGAGCAGGGGCAGTTGGTCAATTAACAGCAAGTTTTTTAGCGGAGTCTGGTATACCAGTAACGTTGGTTGCCAGAAGGCAGGAACAAGTAATTGAACTAAATGCCAAGAAGTTAACACGTATCAACGTTGATGGGACTAAAACTGTGCAAAGGATTGTTGCTACTACAGATTTGGCTAATCTACCAAAGCAAGATTTACTAGTGATTGCTGTTAAATACGGACATTTGCAAAAGCTCTACAATCAATTAGCCTTATTCTCAAGTGAAATGCCGTTGCTTTTTATGCAAAACGGCTTAGCGCATTTTGAGGAGGCACTACTCTTGCCACAAAAAAATATCGCCTTTGGTTCAGTGACCTTTGGAGCTCAATTGTTGGACCATTCAACGGTTCAACATAGAGGAGTAGGGCTATTTAAAATAGCAATAGAACGAGGAGAACACCAGGCTTTTCAACAGCTACTACAATTACAACGTTCCTTATTTCCTATTGAATTGGCTAGTAATGCAGAGCAAATGCTTTTTGCAAAAGCGGTACTTAATAGCTTAATTAATCCATTGACAGCTGTATTGCAAGTAAAGAACGGAGAGTTAGTGACTAATCAACAAGCATTTTTACTGCTAGAAAATATTTATCGAGAGCTTACGGAAGCTTTTGAAGATATTGAACACACCATATCTTTTAGTGATGTGATAGACTTATGTAGGAAAACGGCCAACAATACTTCATCTATGCTAGCGGATCGTCTGCAGGGGAGAAAAAGTGAAATCGAAACAATTGTTGGTGTCATTCTAAATAAAGCTTTAGCAAACGGTCATAATTTACCTACTTTGCGTACTTTATATCATCAAGTGCTTGCAATAGAGGAGAGCGGTGAAAGAAGTTGAAAGACCTTTTACATATAGTTATTAGTATCATTATTTTTTGTCCAATTGTTCTTTTCGTAATTGTTTATCTGGTTGGCAGGAAAGTTAAAATTCGAGGCACACATGCTTTTGGAGCAGCCTCTGATGTTACGACATTGTGCTTGTTTTTTTCTGTTCCGTTAGCTATCGGTGTGCTTTGGCGTGTGAATGTTGGAGCGCTTTTAGTGATCCTCGCGATAATGATGGCCATGATTTTTACATATATTGATTGGCGGACTAAAAAGGAAATAGAAGTAAAGCCGTTATTAAAGAAAATTTGGCGTTTTTTATTCTTAATACTTAGTACAGCTTATCTAGTGATATGTATCGTGGGTGTTATCCAATCCATTATGGAATATTTACAGGTTGTCTAAGCATTTTCTTTTCATGTTGAAGCTTTAAGCGTTAAAATAATAGCATTAAAATAGTTATAAAAATCATTCTGTGGGGATGAGAATATGGATTGCATTCATAAACCTTCGAAACTAGAAGCGTAGTTCAGTGATATGAGGAAGTGAACCAGCGCATGTTTTTTTTCTACCGAAAGCAAAGTTAGGTATAGAAAATATTTCTCGAGGGAGAATGATGGCTTTTAAATCGAAATGTCTGCTGCAACATTGTTGCCTAAAAGTCGCTAATAGATGCCGCGGATTTTTTTGAGCAATTTGAATGTCAAGGCAACATTGAAAGCCTCATGTGCATAGTATGAATGAAATTCAATTTCTTGTTATGAGTAAGGAAATGATTTAGTGAGTAGAGGAGTTTATGTTAAATGAAACTGGAGTCAATCCAAGTACCTATAAAAAATCATGTACTAGCAGATTACTGGTCGCCAAATACTGCCATTCATCAATTTTTTGAGTATGAATACAATGATCAAGCTTTTGAGAAAAGAGCGGAGCATTTAGCGCGAAATTCCCGTGATCAAAAAGAGTTAACAACAATCATCCGTCAATTTATGGAGCCGCTGGGGTTATCCAAAAAAACGAATGAACATTTAGAACAACTAGAGCAAGGAGCTATGGTAATAGTTGGTGGACAACAAGCAGGTATCTTAACAGGCCCTCTTTACTCCGTTCATAAAGCTATTTCAGTTATTGCATTAGCGAAAGAGCAAAGTACGAAGCTTCAACAGCCTGTTATTCCTGTTTTCTGGATAGCTGGAGAAGATCATGACTTAGAAGAAATCAATCACACCTATACGGTACATGGGGAATTGCTGAAAAAAAGAGCTTATGGGGAGCGCTCTAGACGTAAAACGATGGCTTCTGCAACAGCCCTCAACAAAGAGTCGATGACGCAATTAATTAATACAATTATTCGTGATATTGGAGAAACAGAGTATACAGAAACGCTGATTAAGCAATTAGTTGACGCATTGAACAATAGTGAAACATTTACAGATTTCTTTGCCTGTCTAATGAATCAATTATTCAAAGAGGAAGGCTTATTATTAATCGATGCCGCTAACTTTCAATTCCGTCAATTTGAACATAAATATTTTGCTCAAATCATTCAATCCAATGAAGAAATTGCTAGAGTAGTAACGGAAAAGGAGCAAGAGCTTGAACGTGCTGGCTATGGTAAGCCTATTTTAGCAACATATGAAGCCGCCAATTTATTTTACGTAGAAGATGGGGAGCGACATCTTTTAGAAAGAAAAAATGATCTGTTTGTTAATTTAGCGGCAAACCTTAAATTTACACAAGAAGAGCTATTAGAAGTGGCGCATAATCATCCTGAACGTTTAAGTAATAACGTAGTAACTCGCCCATTGATGCAGGAGATGACATTGCCAGTATTAGCGTTTGTTGGAGGTCCAGGAGAGCTAGCTTATTGGGCGACACTGAAAAATGCATTTTCAGTGTTAGATTTACAAATGCCGATTTTTGCTCCGCGCCTACATATAACTATTGTCACTCGTCATGTAGAGCAATTATTACGCGAGCATCAACTAACTGTTACTGACGTATGGGAAGGGAAAGCATTACACCTGAAAGAACGTTTTATTGCAGATGTACAGGACAGTGAAGCCAAACGTCAAATTCAAGCTATGCAGCAGTTGTTAGTAGAAAAATATGAAGAGCTAGCCTCCTATTTAGAGAAACAGCATCTGCAATTAGATAAGATTCTTGAGAAAAATCAAGAAAATCATGCGAAGCAATTTGACTATCTACAGCAAAAAATTGAACAAACTGTATTGGGTAAGCATGAAACGACGATTCGTAAATTTATGACATTGCAAAATGAATTATATCCGAATGATGGTTTCCAAGAGAGATCCTTTAATCCGTATCAATATTTCAATGAGTTTGGACCTATGTTAATTACTGAAATGCTGAAGCAAAATTATAGCATCGGTAAACACCACTATTTACTTTATTTATAAAATTAATAAACAGATACTTTTTACCTAAGTAGTAATTTGATATCCTGTGAATTTGATGAATAATGTCGAGATAAATAGTATTTAAAGAGCTATCCTACCAGGGGTGGCTCTTTTTTTGTATCATTTAGCACATGTCAAAAAAATTCCTAAAGGTCTAATTGCATATTAAGTGATAAAATGTCAAGTTTTTTTTAAAAAAAGTGGAGGAAAGTGGGGGGATGTGGTACATTATTTAATAAAGTGGGGTGAGTAGTATGTTCATGGGAGAATATCAACACTCCGTTGATGCGAAAGGGCGATTAATCGTACCGGCAAAATTTCGTGAAGCTTTAGGCGAAACGTTTGTTGTCACAAGAGGTCTCGATAACTGTCTATTTGGCTATCCTATGAATGAATGGCGAAAACTCGAAGAGAAATTAAAAGGTTTACCAATGACCAAAAAAGATACACGAGCATTTGCGAGGTTTTTCTTTTCTGGAGCAACAGAGGTAGAGATAGACAAGCAGGGGCGTATCAACATCCCAACTACCCTTATGCAGCATGCGCATCTAGTAAAAGAATGTGTGGTGTTGGGTGTTTCAAATCGAATCGAGATTTGGGCTAAGGATGCTTGGGAAGCTTACTTTAGTGAGTCTGAACAATCTTTTAATGAAATTGCAGAAAATATGATTGGCTTTGATTTTTAACTTGTAATAGGCATTACAACGTGATAGTTGAATGAGGTTAAGGCCTGAGAGGAGCGAGTGGTATGTTCGATCATACAACCGTGTTATTAAAAGAAACTGTTGATGGGTTGAACATAGATCCTGATGGTGTATATGTGGACTGTACACTAGGTGGTGCGGGACACAGTGAATATCTAGTACAACAATTATCAGATAAAGGCCGCTTAATTTGTTTTGATCAAGATATGACGGCTATTGAAAATGCGAAAATTCGATTAGCACCTTATATAGAGCGTGTTACATTTATACATTCGAATTTCCGTTACTTAAAAGAAGAACTATTAGCTCATGGCATTAAGCAGGTTGATGGTATTTTATATGACTTAGGCGTATCTTCTCCACAATTAGATACACCTGAGAGAGGCTTTAGTTATCACCACGATGCACCACTTGATATGCGTATGGATCAAACTGCAACACTGACAGCATCAGATGTTGTTAATCAATGGGCATACGAAGATCTTGTTCGTATATTTTTCCGTTATGGAGAAGAAAAATTTTCTAAACAAGTTGCCCGTAAAATTGAAGAGGCTCGAAAAACAGCACCGATTGAAACAACTGGTCAACTTGTAGAATTAATTAAAGAGGGTATTCCAGCAGCGGCACGCCGAAAAGGTGGACATCCGGCAAAGCGCATTTTCCAAGCAATAAGAATTGCTGTTAATGATGAGCTAGGCGCAGCAGAGGATTCATTAGTCGATGCGATTGATATGATTAACGTAGGGGGGCGCATTAGTGTCATTACGTTCCATTCATTGGAGGACCGCCTATGCAAGACAATCTTTAAGGAAGCGTCATCATTACCGGAATTACCGCCAAATTTACCTGTAATTCCTGATGACATGAAGCCAACTTTAAAGCTTATTACACGAAAGCCTATTATTCCTTCTGATGAAGAATTGGCAGTTAATAATCGTGCGCGTTCAGCGAAGCTTAGAGTGGTGGAGAAAATTAACGACAAAGGGCGTGAGTAAATGGCAGCAGTTCGTGTAAGGCAACAGCACCAACATCAACAAGTGCAACAACCGATAACACCACCTAGTCCACAACCCACTATCATACGTCGTAAAAAAACGAACCAGAAGTTTGAAAAGACAATGCTAATTGTTTTAATTGGCATTATTGCTGTACTAGGAATTCTTGTATTAAATAAACAAGCAGCGATTCAAACAACAAGTATAGACATTCAAAAAATCGAATCAGAAGCAGAAGAGATTGCGAAACAGAATGTTGACTTAACGGTTCGTGTAAGTGAACTTTCTACATACGAAAACATATGGAAAAAAGCCAAAGAACTCGGTTTAACTCAAAATGAGAAAAATGTAAAGGTAGTGCCGGGAGAATGAAAAAAAAGAGATTTCGATTCCAATGGGGAGCCTTTCTATTATTAATTTTTTATGGAGGGCTCTTTTTTCTATTATTCACAAGAATGGTGACATTACAGGCTACAGGTGAAGTGGAAGGACAAGAGCTTGCAGCGAGAGCAGCAGCTAAGTATGGTAAGGAAAGTGTAATTACAGCTAATCGTGGGAAGATTTATGATCAAAATGGACAAGTAATTGCAGAGGATACATTGAGTTATCGCATGATTGCCATTGTAAGCGAAAAGGCTACAACAGATCCAAAGAATCCTCGACATGTAGTGGATTCGGAGAAAACGGCAAAAGTACTAGCGAAATATATTCCAGCGATGAAGGAAAAGGAAGACGAGATTGTTAAAAAATTGAACAATCGATATAGAAGTGATGGTGAACCTTTATATCAAGTTGAGTTTGGTAGCGCAGGCCGTGGCATTAGTCACGAGGTCATGAGTAAAATAAAGGAAGAAAAATTACCAGGAATTCTCTTTGTGAGTGACTTAAAACGGTATTATCCAAATGGTGTATTTGCCTCGCATTTAATTGGCTATGCTCTCAAAAAAGATAATGAAGATGGCACGGTTACAACCAAGGGAGAAATGGGTCTAGAATATACGTATGATAAAGAATTAACAGGCGTTAATGGCAAGGTGGAATATGAGACAGATGCTTTCCGCTATTTGCTTCCAAACAGTGAGAAAATGATTACACCTGCAAAAAATGGGGATGACATTTATTTAACACTTGATAAAACAATCCAAAGCTTCTTAGAGGAAGCAATGACAAAGGTTGAACAGGAATATAATCCTGAGTCCATGACCGCGGTAGTAGCAGATCCGAAGACTGGAAAGATTTTAGCAATGTCACAGCGTCCTACATTTAACCCAGAAACACGTGAAAGTCAAAATATGAAGTGGCTGAATGAGGTGATTGAGGAGACAATTGAGCCTGGCTCGACGATGAAAACTTTCACGCTTGCTTCAGCTATCGATACGGGAAAATGGACACCGAATGATTGGTTTATGTCAGGTTCATATACAGTATTTGACCGTACGATTCGAGATCACAATAGATATGGTTGGGGTCCAATCACTTATTTAGAAGGTTTTCAACGCTCTGCCAATACTGGTATGGCCCATTTATTAACTAAGATTGGCGATGACGTATTTATTGATTATCTGGATCGCTTTGGTTTTGGGCATAAAACGGGAATTGATTTACCGAATGAAGCAGCAGGTACTATTTTATCGAAGTACCCTATTCAACGAGTAACAACAACTTACGGCCAAGGTTCAACAGTAACACCTATTCAGTTAATCCAAGCGATGACTGCTATTGCGAATGATGGCAAGATGATGCAACCGTATGTTATCGACCGTATTGTTGATTCTTCTACAGGGAAAATTATTCAAAATCATGAGCCAGTTGAAAAAGGACAGCCGATTAAAGCTGATACAGCGAAACAAGTACGAGAAATCCTAGCTTCAACATTAACATCAAAACATGGGACAGCGAAGGATTTTATATTGGAGGATTATGAGGTTGCAGGGAAAACGGGGACTGCCCAAATTCCGAAAGCTAGTGGTGGATATCTTTCAAACCAATACCTTTATTCATTTTTAGGTTTGGCTCCTGTAGATGATCCACAGCTAATTGTATATGTCTCAGTGAAAAAACCTAAGCTGAACAATGAGCTTGGATCTGTACCAGTATCAAAAGTCTTTAATCCAGTTATGTTAAATAGCTTAAAGCACCTTAATATCAACCCAGACGATGTTCAACATGTCAATAAAGTCAGTATTCAGGACTTTACAGGTCAAAGTGCTGAAGCGGTTGAAGTAGAATTAGCCAATGATGGTTTACAACCAATTGTTGTTGGTAGTGGTGGTAAAATTATTGAACAATATCCAACGAACACTCAAAAGCTGGTAAAAGGTAGTTTTGTATTTTTAAAGACAGATGGCGAGGTAACATTGCCTGACTTTACGAATTGGTCATTACGTAATTTACTAGTCTTCAAATCTATGACTGGACTAGAGATGGAAATATTCGGCGAAGGTTTTGTAGCAAGTCAAAGCGTTTCAGCTGGAACCGTCATCACTGATAGTTCCCCGATTGTTGTTAAGCTCAAAACACCTGCTGAAAGCTTTGTACAAGACGTTGAAGCTGCCTCTGAGGGTGAAGTTGAAGAAGTAGAGGATGAATAATACTGAATAGAAGTCCACTTTATTTCATACGTTGTAAAAAACAAGGTGTGATGTCGAATGAAGTGGATTTCTATCCATTCTAAAAAGCGTTTACGTATTTTATATGTGTTGTTTATGTGTGTAGCAGTGGCAATTGTTGTTAGGTTGTTCTTTTTGCAAGTGTTAGATCAAAAAGAATTGACTACTAAGGCAGAGGAGAACTGGGACAGGGAAATTCCATTTGCGAATGAACGAGGGCATATAACAGATCGAGATGGAGAGAGTATTGTAACTAATAAGCTAGCGCCTACTTTATATTTCATGCCTTCACAAAGTGATGATATTGAAGGAGCTGCTGAAAAAATTGCCCAGGTTCTAGAAGTGGATAAAGCGAAGCTATTAGAGAAAATGCAAAAAAAAGCGTACTTAGTGAAACTAGCACCTGAAGGCAAAAATATACCTTATGAAAAAGCAGTAGAATTACAAGGCATGCAAATTGAAGGATTGTATAGTGGTGTTGATTATTCTAGGGATTATCCTTATGGCACTTTATTATCTCGATTTTTAGGTTTTACGGGGTATGATGCCCAAGGATTAGCTGGGATTGAATATGAATATGATAAATTTCTGCAGGCTAATTCTTCTGCTATCCGTCTCTTTACAGATGCAAAAGGTAATAATTTGCCTAATGTTTCAAGTGCTTGGAAAGCAGGAGAAGATGGTGCTACGATTGAGCTAACAATTGACGTTGATGTACAGCAAGTCGTAGAGCGCGAAATATCGCAAGCAATGAAGCGCTATGAAGCTGACCAAGCACTAGCGATTGCGATGAATCCAAACACTGGCGAAATTTTGGCATTAGCCTCTTATCCTACTTTCCACCCAGCGGAATATCAATTAGTAGAGCCAGCCATCTACAATCGAAATTTACCTGTATGGATGACGTATGAGCCCGGTTCTACTTTTAAAATTATTACCCTTAGTGCTGCGTTGGAAGAAAACTTAGTGGATTTGGAGCATGAAACCTTTTATGATCCAGGTTATACGATGGTGGCGGGAGCAAAGCTTCGCTGTTGGAAACGTGAAGGACATGGGCATGAAACCTTTTTAGAGGTGGTTGAGAACTCCTGTAACCCAGGCTTTATAGAATTAGGTCAGCGTCTAGGCAATGAGCGATTACTACAATATATTAAAGACTTTGGTTTTGGAAAAAAGACAGGGTCTAATATAGCTGGTGAAGCATCGGGTATTTTATTTTCTAAGGATGCCTTTGGTCCTGTTGAGCAGGCCACCACTTCATTTGGGCAAGGGGTAGCCGTGACACCTATTCAACAAGTTCAAGCAGTAGCTGCTGCCATAAATGGAGGCAAGCTTTATACGCCATATGTTGTGAAAAAGGTATTTAATCCAAATACAGGTGAAGTCATACAAGAAACGCAACCAGTTGTTAAAAATCAGGTAATTCGTGAAGAAACCTCTGCTAAGGTTCGAGGTGCTTTGGAATCAGTAGTAGCGAATGGTTCAGGTCGACAAGCCTTTCGAGATGGACTGCGAATTGGTGGTAAAACTGGAACAGCGCAAAAAGTTGAAAATGGCCGTTATAAAAGTGGAGAATACATCGTATCCTTTATTGGCTTTGCACCAGCAGACAATCCGCAAATTGTTGTCTATGTAGCTGTTGACAATCCGAAAAAGACAACCCAGTTTGGTGGTGTTGTAGCAGCACCTATAGTGGGGCAAATTATTGAGGATGTTGCGCCTTTTGTAGGTATTGAAAAATCGAAGGAACAACTGGAAAAGGATTATCGTTATGGTGACCCAATTACTGTGAAGGTACCGAATTTTATTGGTCAAACAAAGGATGATATTGCCAAGCAATTTTATCCATTCCGTATTGAATGGCATGGAGAAGGGACTAAAATTGGTAATCAATTACCTGAAGTGGATAGTGTTATCAAACAAGATGGTACCATTCATTTATATTTGGAGAACTAAAATAACTTTACCTTTAAAAAATGGGAAAGAACCACTATTATTATGAAGGGTAGTAATAATAAAATGAAAGTTAATGCTTTTTTCTTAAAGAAGAAAGTGAAACAAGATTTAAAGGAGATTTTTCAATGAAACTCGCAACAACACTTACCATTTTAGCTCTTGCTTTTATAGTAACAGTTATCCTGGCACCAATTAGTATTCCACTTCTTCGTCGTCTAAAGTTTGGGCAAAGTATTCGAGAAGAGGGACCAAAATCACATATGAAAAAAGCTGGTACACCAACAATGGGGGGAATCATTTTCTTAATATCCATCCTCGTAACAACTGTTGGTGTAGGTAGCTTTTTAGATTTATTAACGACACAGACCGTAGTACTTTTATTAGTATTAGCAGGATTCGGCTTAATAGGTTTATTAGATGATGGTTTAAAGGTTGTATTTAAAAGAAATTTAGGTTTAACCTCTCTTCAAAAATTGATTGGTCAAATTGTTATTGCTATTCTTGCGTATTTCCTTCTACATGTAGGATCGTTTGATACAACGTTAGCTATTCCATTTACGGAGTGGACTATTGATCTAGATGTATTCTATGTAGCCTTTTTAATTTTTTGGTTAGTAGGCTTCTCCAATGCAGTGAATTTGACAGATGGACTAGACGGGCTAGTGGCGGGTACTGCCTCCATTGCCTTTGCAGCATTTGGTGTTATTGCGCTATTCCAAAGTCAGGCAGATATTGCACTATTTTCGTTTGCTGTAACAGGTGCTTTATTAGGCTTTTTATTATTTAATGCAAATCCTGCAAAGGTATTTATGGGGGATACGGGGTCATTAGCATTAGGTGGAGCATTAGCTATGGTATCTGTCTTAGTAAAAGAAGAATTCTTGCTTTTACTAGTTGGCTTAGTGTTTGTGATCGAAACACTTTCCGTTATTTTGCAGGTAGGTAGCTTTAAGCTTCGAAAAAAGCGTATTTTTAAAATGAGCCCTATTCATCATCATTTTGAATTATCCGGTTGGTCAGAATGGAAAGTAGTGCTTGTCTTCTGGTCAACTGCCTTAGCAGTAGCATTAATTGCAGTCTTATCGGAGGCGTTCTAATGAAAAACTATACAGATTTACAACATAAAAAAGTACTTGTGTTAGGTCTAGCAAAAAGTGGTGTGGCCGCTGCTGAAATTTTACATGAGCTTGGTGCATTTGTAACAGTAAATGATTCAAAACCATTTGATGAAAGTCCAGATGCACAAGGGCTCTTACAGAAGGGGATTACAGTTATCTGTGGTCGCCATCCTGAAGATTTACTTGATGAAGGCTTTGAGTTAGTGGTAAAAAATCCAGGTATACCTTATAGCAATCGAATTGTGGCTGATGCCCTTAGTCGAGAGATTCCAGTCTGGACAGAGATTGAGCTAGCTTTTTTAATTAGTGATGCACCATTTATTGGTATAACAGGCTCAAATGGCAAAACAACGACGACAACTTTAATATTCGACATGTTAAGTAACGGAAGTAAAAATCCTTTAATTGCTGGAAATATTGGGACAGTTGCTTGTGGCGTCGCAAAAGAAGCTAATCAAGATGACATCATTGTAACAGAATTGTCTTCTTTCCAATTGATGGGGATTAAAACGTTTAAGCCTAAAATTGCTATTTTGACGAATCTTTATGATGCGCATCTAGACTATCATGGAACATTTAATAACTATGCTGAAGCGAAGTTTGGCGTAACTCGTAATCAAGATGACAGTGATTATTTTATTTATAATGCCGACCAACCGATAGTGGTTGGATATGCAGCACAATCTCATGCACAGAAGATTCCATTCAGTTCGAAGGGGCGTACTGCAAATGGAATTAGTGCAGATGATACAACAATTTATTGGCAAGGTGAACCATACATGGATCGCGCGAACATTGCCTTGCCTGGTAAGCATAATTTAGAAAATATCCTAGCAGCCGTGGCAGCCTGTATTTTAGTTGGCTGTGACAAAGAGAAGATGGAAGAGGTTTTAGCGACATTTGGTGGAGTTAGACACCGTACACAATTCGTACGTGAATGGAACGGTCGTAAGATTTACAACGACTCTAAGGCAACCAATTGCTTAGCGACAAAGAGTGCTTTAGATGCTTTCCAAGCTCCTGTCATTTTACTCGCAGGTGGCTTAGATCGTGGACATTCTTTCGAAGAGCTTCGCCCTTGTATGAGTCATGTAAAGGGTGTTGTTGCGTTTGGAGAAACTGGCTTACGATTTGTAGAATTTGCAAAATCGTGTGGTGTCCAACATACCGTCATTGCTCAAAATGTAGAAGACGCTGTTCAATATGCAGCACCGATGTCTGCAGAAGGAGATGTTATTTTACTATCTCCAGCATGTGCAAGTTGGGATCAATATGACAGCTTTGAAATACGTGGAGATGTTTTTATTGATGCTGTAATGAAGCTGTAATGAGCCTGTAACTATTTTAGAATATACTTGACTTGGAAGGATGGCATTACTGAGAGGTAAAGAAAGCTACTTATTGCTCGTCACAACTTTGATGCTATCAATAATCGGCATTATTTTCGTCTATTCTGCAGGTACCTATTGGAGTGCCGTTCATTATAGTGGAAAAATGCCGTTTTATATGAAGCAAAGCGTATACTTTGTGGTAGCCATTGTCGTATTTTTAATCACGATTCGATTAAATATTTTGAGAGAGCAGTCCTTTTGGAAAATGGCCTATATATTTTCGTTAATTTTACTCGTTCTCGTCCTGATTCCTGGTATAGGATTAGTGCGAAATGGTTCGCAAAGCTGGATTGGTGTAGGTCCATTAACAATACAGCCGGCAGAGCTAACGAAAATTACCGTCATTGTGTACTTGAGCCATATATTAGCCCAACATAAAACGGGCACTCCTGTTGTTAACTGGCGACATGGTTTTATCCTGTTACTTCCTGTTGTTCTTATCATGTTGCAGCCGGATTTTGGCTCAGTATTTATTCTCGTTGTATCTGTGTTTTTATTGTTTTTTGTCGCTGGCTATCCTCTAAAATTATACGCCATGATTATGCTAGCTGGTGTCGCTGGATTAGTAGGTCTCATAGCGACAGCGCCATATCGTCTAAAGCGTATAGAAGCATTTCTTGATCCATGGGCTGATCCCTTGGTTAGTGGGTTCCAAGCGGTGCAATCTTTAATGGCTATCGGTCCAGCAGGGATTTTTGGGCATGGCTTTGGACAAAGCCGACAAAAGTTTCTGTATTTACCAGAGCCTCAAAATGATTTTATTTACGCCATTATTTTAGAAGAAGTCGGATTGATTGGTGGCCTCGTTATTTTAGTGCTTTTTGTACTAACGATCTATGCAGGCTATAGATTTGCTGTACAGGCTAAAAACCGAACGTCCTATTATGCGATTATCGGGCTAGTCACAATGCTTATGGTGCAGGCTTTTCTAAATATAGCCGTAGTAATAGGTTTAGTGCCAGTAACGGGTGTTACATTACCTTTTATTAGCTATGGTGGAACATCTTTAGTAACAATGTGGTTAATAATAGGTATTATTTATCAATTAGCGAAATAAATATAAAGGAGGAGTACTTTTATGGAGAAAGTAATTGATATAGAAGAACGCATACCTACGCTAAAAAAGCGACGAAAAAAGCGTACAAACCGGAAATTTATAGTGCTAATATTACTTTTCTTTATTGTGTTAGCAGTACTCCTTTATTTTCAATCTCCATACAGTAACATCAATAAAATCACTGTCAATGGTGCGAAGCTAGCGAATGACCAATATTATTTGGAGGCAAGTACTCTTGCGCCAGGAAAATCAATGTGGAGTTTCAAAGTGGAAGATATTGAACAGATTTTATTAAAGGATAAATGGGTAAAAGAAGTACAGGTTAACCGTAACTGGTTACAAGGCGTAACAATTGATATTAAAGAATGGAAAAAAGTTGCGTACTTAGCTGGGGATGGGACTTATTATCCTTTGCTAGAAAACGGCAAGCGCTTTGAACAAACGGGAAATGATACACCCATTGATGCACCTGTTTTTATCGGGATAACTGGTGAAAAGACAATTAATAAGCTTGTTGAACAGCTAGCACAATTAAAGCCCGAAGTATTAGCTTTAATTTCTCAGGTTAACACGAATAGTAATGAAGCAAATCCAAATGCAGTAAAGCTTTATATGAATGATGGCTACGAAGTACGTGCTGTTATTCAGACACTAGCGGAAAAGTTAAATTACTACCCCTCTATCGTCGCACAAATTGCTAACTTAGAAAAAGGTGTGATTGATTTAGAGGTCGGTTCATACTATCGTCCTTTTAACGAGGAATACAACAAGATTAGTATTGACATGGAAGTAAATGCAGATGGTGAAATGGTTAACCAGGAAGTGACAGAAGATGAACAACAAGAAGACGAATAGCAAAGGTAGTTTTTTTACTAGAAAACAATTCGAATTACTAATTGTTTGTGTAACAACAGGATTTATCATCGGCTATTCATACAACCAGGCGAAAGATAATCGAGAAGCAGGCACTATTAATTCTGAGCTTTTTGAGCAAGAAGATTCTTATCGTGAGGAGCTAATCACTCAACAAGAGCGCAATAAAGAACTTACGGAAGAACTAAATCATTTACAAGAACAAATTCGGAAGTATGAAAAATCCTTTGCTTCAAACGAAAAGGACTACAAGAAGCTTGTTGAGCAAGCAGAAGATTTACGGCTTTTACTCGGTGAACTAAAGAGTGAGGGGAAGGGCATACGCATAACCCTTCAAGATGGAGACTATGATCCAAAATCCTTAAATCCAAATGACTATATTGTCCATGAAAGTCATGTATTTAAATTGTTAAATGAACTAAAAATTTCAGGCGCGCAAGCTATTGCTATTAATGGACAACGTGTATTAGCGAGTTCTTATATTCGCTGTAATGGCCCAGTAATAACAATTGATGGTACACAACATCCAGCTCCGTTTGTAATCGAAGCGGTTGGTGATTCAGATACATTAATAGCTTCTTTAAACTTAAACGGGGGCGTGGTGGATCAATTATTAAATGACAATATTGTTGTGTCACTTGAAGAAAATCAGAAGCTTACCATGCCAAAAGTAAAAATAGAAAGTTAGGACAAGTTCTATACTTTAAACTTCATGTTTAATTTAGCCTTCAGTTATATAGTCGATTGTAGAAAATTATACAATTCAAAGTCGTATTCTGAGGGGCATACGATACGTCTAGGAGGGGCTATTTTGAAAAGAAATATGTACACCCGAATAACGATCGTGCTATTTATTATCGGTTTGATGATAGCGGTACAATACAATACCATACAAAAACCAGCTGAGCGAGATACACGAGATATTTGGGCAATAAGAGAGGAATTAGCACAAGAAAAACAAAGACATTCCGCACTACTGGCAGAAATTCGCTCACTTCATGAAGTAGTGGATCGCTATGAGCAATCTGAAAAAGTAAATCAGCAAGCAGCTTTAAATGAAACATTAAATCGTTTAAAGCTACAAGCAGGATTAACAGAAGTTATAGGGCCAGGTGTTGTACTTCGAGTTGAACCTGCACCTGAACTGATAGAAATGGGCTATGAAATTAAAGAGATTTCACCCGATTTGTTAACTCAATTATTGAATACCCTTTTTAAGAACAATGCTACTAATGTCTCAATTGATGGTAATCGGGTAGTACAAACAACAGCAATACGGGATATTAATGGTAAGACAACAGTAAACAGTATACCACTGTCTTCGCCTTCATTTGAGATATTTGTTGGGACAAGCGATTATAAAGCAGCACAAAAAATGTATAATTCCTTGCAGGCCTCAACATTTATAGACTCATTTTATTTAGACAATTTTAATTTAGTAATTGAAGAACCAATTGAACAGTTACAAATTCCAGCATTTGATCAGCCGTTGACAAATGATTATTTAGCAGAGGTAAAAAAAGGAGATTAATATATGTGGCTACCATTTTTAGGTTTGGTATTTGGACTTGCCCTTGGCTTGTTAACAAATATACAAATCCCCTCTATGTATGAAAATTATCTGTCAATAGCTGTTTTAGCAGCTTTAGATACATTATTTGGAGGTATTCGTGCTCAATTACAGCAAGTTTACGATGATAAAGTTTTTGTATCAGGATTCTTTTTTAATATAGTTCTAGCAGCAGGATTAGCTTTTATAGGAGTGAATTTGGGGATAGATTTGTATTTAGCAGCGATTTTTGCTTTTGGAGTACGTTTATTCCAAAATATAGCAATTATTAGGCGTATATTACTAACTCGGTTAGATGAGAAACGTCACAAGCGGAAAAAAACTTCCATAGAATGAGAGAAAAATTGACCAAAATACTCGATTTGCTTAGACATTATGCCAAATTTACAATAGAATGAAAACAAGAGCATTTTTCAAGGAGGTGCAGCGAATTGAATCAGCAAGATTTATACATTTCCCTTGATATTGGGTCCTCCTCTGTCAAGGTATTAATAGGTGAAATGAGTGACGGGCAATTACATGTAATTGGCGTCGGAAATGTAAAGTCGAATGGAGTTCGAAAAGGTGCAATTGTTGATATTGATGCAACAGTACAATCTATTCGAAAAGCAATAGAACAGGCCGAACGAATGACTGGTTATCAAATCCATGAAGTCGTTTTAGGCGTTCCAGCTAACCAGACGATGTTACAGCTAGTTAAAGGTGTTGTCGCTGTAAATAGTGAAAATAGAGAAATTACAGATGATGATTTAGACAGAGTGGTAGAATCTGCACAAGTCATGTCAATACCTCCTGAACGTGAATTAGTTAACATCATTCCAAGACAGTTTATTGTGGACAACCTTGATGAAATTAAAGATCCTCGTGGTATGATTGGCATCCGTCTTGAAATGGATGCAACAATGATAACGACATCCAAAACGCTTTTACACAATGTTCTTCGCTGTGTTGAGCGAGCGGGTTTAAGTATACGAGAAATATATTTGCAGCCATTAGCATCAGGCTACTTTGCATTAACAGAAGATGAAAAAAACCAAGGAACTGCCTTTATTGACTTAGGTGGCGGATCTACAACAATTGCAGTTTTTGAAGAGGGATTATTAACGCATACAGGTGTCATACCAGTTGGTGGTGATCATATAACGAAAGATATTTCAATCGTTTTAAAAACACCAACAGAACAAGCAGAACAAATTAAACACCAGTTTGGACATGCCTTTTATGATGACGCATCAGATGACGAACTCTTTGAAGTGCCTGTCGTGGGTACAGATTCTACTGATCAGTACAGCCAACGTTATATATCGGAGATTATTGGTGCTAGATTAGAAGAATTACTAGAGTTAGTTATAGATGAATTAGCACGTTTAGGTGTTAGAGATTTACCAGGCGGTGTAGTTTTAACTGGTGGTGTTGCAAAGCTTGAGGGGATTGCCCAATTAGCACGTCAAATTCTACAAACGCGTGTTAGAATCTATACACCCGATTATATCGGTGTTAGAGAGCCTTCATTTGCGACGGCAGTTGGACTTATTCGTTACGCCTATTTAGAAGATGATTTTTACGGTAAAAGTACGAATACGCAGCCTGTTGAATATGCAGTTGTAGGGGCTCAACCAGCTATAAGCAAAAAGCAAGAGTATTCTGCACCTTCAGAACCAAAAGAAAGCGTAATTGGGAGAGCAAAAAAATTATTTGATAAGTTTTTTGATTAACTAGAATGCGTAATGAATGATACAGAGTCGAGTTACCGTGGGAGGAAAAAGAGATGTTAGAATTTGATACAAGTGTTGATGAACTTGCAGTAATAAAGGTCATAGGTGTTGGTGGCGGCGGTAACAACGCTGTCAATCGAATGATAGAACATGGTGTACAAGGTGTTGACTTTATCGCAGTTAACACGGATGCTCAGGCATTAAATTTATCCAAAGCGGAAGTAAGGCTACAAATTGGTGCTAAATTAACGCGTGGATTAGGTGCAGGTGCAAATCCAGAAGTAGGAAAAAAAGCTGCTGAAGAGAGCAGAGAACAGCTAGAAGAGGTTTTAAGAGGCGCCGATATGGTATTCGTGACTGCTGGTATGGGCGGCGGAACGGGTACTGGGGCAGCTCCAGTGATTGCACAAATTGCACGTGAATTGGGAGCCCTAACAGTAGGTGTTGTCACACGTCCATTTACTTTTGAAGGTCGTAAACGTCAAACACAAGCAATCGGTGGAATTGGCGGTATGAAAGAAGCAGTAGATACACTGATTGTGATACCAAACGACAAGCTACTACAAATAGTTGATAAATCAACACCAATGTTAGAAGCCTTTAGAGAAGCCGATAATGTATTACGTCAAGGTGTACAAGGTATTTCAGATTTAATTGCTACACCTGGTCTTATTAACTTAGACTTTGCAGACGTGAAAACGATTATGTCCAACAAAGGTTCAGCCTTAATGGGAATTGGTATTGCAACAGGTGAAAACAGAGCTTCTGAGGCTGCAAAGAAAGCTATTTCAAGTCCATTGCTTGAATCATCCATTGATGGTGCTAAAGGTGTCCTTATGAACATTACAGGTGGTTCAAATCTTAGCTTATTTGAAGTACAAGAAGCAGCAGATATCGTAGCTTCTGCATCAGATGAAGAGGTAAATATGATTTTCGGTTCTGTAATTAATGAAAATCTTAAAGATGAAATCATTGTTACAGTTATTGCGACAGGCTTCACTGAGGAAGCTTTACAGCAACAACGACCTACAGCAAAACCGACACTTAATATGAACAGACAATCTGCTCCACAGCAACAAGCACCTATTCGTGAACAACGACAAGAAATGCATGTTCAACATGAGCAGCCACGTCAAAATCAGCAAAATTATGCACAGGATGATATGCTTGAGGTTCCAGCATTTTTACGTAACCGCAAAAATCGTGGTTAATTAACTTCTAAAAAGCTCGTATTTTACATATGTAAAATACGAGCTTTTTATATTGTCTGCCATGATGTTCAAATGTGTAAGGAAACCATGTTTTTTGTCAAAACATTTTTAGGAAATGATGCGATTGTTTGACAATATTTGTGGGAGTAACGTGCTAACTTTGTAAGTAGGAGGCGGCTGTTATGTATGGAGAATGGCTGGTGCTCATTAATACGCTTTTTAATCTAGCGATACTCACGTTTACGGCAAGAGTAACAGGAGTCCTTGTAAAAAATTCAAGATTATTAATGAGTTCTATTTGTAGTAGTTTTGTAGCTGTCATTGGCGGTCAATTGCTGTGGACGACAATTCTTAGTTTTATATTGTTAATTGGTATAGCGTTTCACTTTAAGATTCGAAGCTTTCAGAAGCAAGGACCTATTGTGTTAACAGCAACGATCGTTATTGGCGGATTGTTAACAGCACTACAACCTTTTTTAAAAAATCTTTCTTCCACCCATTTCATTATGATTTGCTTTTTGCTTGCAGTTTTAAATCTTATTGCATTTTATAAGCAATGGGGTTTTGTAAAGTTAGAACGCTTAAGTGGTCAATTTGTATTTGATACAACTTTAACAATCTTTGGGGCAAAGATACCACTTTCTGCCTTTGTAGATACAGGAAATCAAGCCATTGAGCCATTATCAGGAAAGCCGGTTCATTTTGTTTCCTATACTGCTTTGAGACCACATTTACCTTCAGCGTTCCGGGAATCATTAATGGAATGGCAAGAAACAGATCCGTACAATGTATCTATGTTTTCAGAAGATTATCAGCGTTATATACGATTTATTCATGTCAATACAGTACAGCAGCAAACCGTTGTCCTTGGTTTTCGCTTTGATGAGTGGCATATAAAGGGGGAGCCTTCGCAAGTGAAAATGAATGAATATATCGTATTAACCAAAAAAGCTAAAAATTTTCCACATAGCACAGCAGCAATTTTACATTTTTCAGCGCTTTCAAATAACTCATAGAGGGGGAGAACTATTGCTTCTTAGGCTACTTGCTAGCTTGAAAAAATTATGGAGTAAGTTTCGGAGTCGTGAAACGTACTATATAGGGGGAAATGATTCATTGCCAGTGCCATTAAGTCGAGAAGAAGAAGTTACAGTCATTGCATCCTTTATGAATGGTGATTTACGAGCTAGAGACACACTAATTGAACGTAATTTACGTCTTGTTGTTTATATTGCTAGACGTTTTGATAATACGGGAACGCCAATCGAAGACTTAATCAGTATTGGCTCCATTGGTTTAATAAAAGCAATTGAGACGTTCAATACGGATAAAAATATTAAGCTTGCAACATACGCATCACGCTGTATTGAAAATGAAATTTTAATGCATTTACGAAAAACAAGTCGTATGAAGGGTGAAGTATCCTTAGATGAGCCACTAAATTCTGATGCAGATGGAAATGAATTATTACTGTCAGATATTTTAGGAACAGAAGAGCATATTATTTTAGATAATGTGGAGAAAAAAATTGAACGTCAGCATATGTTCCATGCTATTAATTTACTAGGTGCGCGTGAACGTTATATTATGGAATGTCGCTTTGGTCTCAATGGAAAAGTTGAAATGACACAAAAAGAAGTTGCAGATCATTTAGGCATATCGCAATCATATATTTCCCGTTTAGAAAAGAAAATTATTCAAGATTTACGTGAAAATTTAAATCAACCAATTTCTTAGAAAGGGAAATTTATCCTACCTAAAATTGGTCGCAGCTTTTGTGCATATTCTTGTTTCTCTCGGACAAACTGATGTCACGGTTTAGTCAGAGAATAACATCCGGAGGAATCGAATATGCGAACAAAAGTAGATCTTTGCGGCTTAGATACATCGACTTTGCCAATTCTAAAGCACGAGGAAATGAAGGAACTCTTTATCCGATTACAAGCTGGAGAAACAGAGATTAGAGAAGAGCTTGTGATGTGCAATTTAAGGTTAGTGCTTAGTATTGTCGGTAGATTTGCCTATAGAGGTGAACAGGCAGATGATTTATTTCAAGTAGGCTGTATTGGCCTCATGAAAGCCATTGATCATTTTGATTTAAAGCATAATGTACGATTTTCGACATATGCTGTACCAATGATTATTGGTGAAATTCGTCGCCATCTGCGTGATCATCATGCATTACGTGTATCTCGCTCTCTAAGAGATATAGCTTATAAGGCAATGCAGGCAAAAGAGCAATGGATAACCGATAATTTGCGAGAACCAACGATTGAAGAAATTGCCGAGATGATTGACATGAAAAAGGAAGACGTTTTATTTGCTTTAGATGCCATTCAAGATCCAGTTTCATTACAGGAACCCATTTATTCAGATGGCGGAGATGCTGTTTATATGATGGACCAATTACGTGATGATGATGTATCAGAAGATCAATGGGTTGCCTATGTGTCGGTAAAGGAAAGCTTGCAAAAGCTAGATGAACGTCAGCAAATGATCGTTGCCAAACGATTTTATTATGGAGAGACCCAAACTGAGATTGCCAAAGAACTTGGGATTTCTCAAGCACAAATTTCACGTCTTGAAAAAAATGCAATTGAAACAATGCAAAAAGATTACAAATAAAAAAATGCGCATCGTATAATTCGGTGCGCATTTTATCTTCATTCAATGAACAAATGATACATAAATATAAAGTAACAGCAAAGTTTGATGGTAGTAGAAATGTTTATACGAAAGTAAACAATAGAGGAGGTATGTCATTGCGTTTTTCGATGTTACAACAAAAAGAAGTCATTGAAGCAGGAAATGGACGATTTATAGGCTTTGTAATAGATGCTGAAGTATCAAAAGAAACAGGCTATGTGACAGCATTTTTGATTGCAGAGCCTCGCAAATATCTTGGTTTTTTTAAAGGTGAAGAGTCTGTGAGAAAAGTGTATATGAAGGATGTGCTTGTTGTTGGTAAGGATGTCATTTTAGTCAAAGCCCTTTCCTAAGACATAGGCACATTAAAATTGTGAGAATTGTATGCTGACATAGGTCAGGCTATTCATTGATAAATCAAGCATTGCTTGTTACAATAAAGGAAACTATTGTTGTAAAGTTGGGAAAAACAGTGACAAAAATCTTAACAAATTTAAACAAGCTAAATGATTTAATAACAGCAGCAGAAAAAAAAGGGAATCGTGAGGGCGAAAAAGTCCAAATAATTGCCGTGACGAAGGAAGTTTCTGTTGAAAGAACACAAGAAGCAATTGAAGCAGGGCTCACTCATTTAGGAGAAAACAGACCAGAGGGCTTACATCGTAAAATTACTGAGATACATGCTGATGTTCATTGGCATTACATTGGGTCGCTTCAAACACGTAAAGTAAAACAAGTGATTAACAGCATTGATTATTTACACTCCTTAGATCGTTTTAGTTTGGCAGAAGAAATTGAAAAAAGAGCCGAACAACCTGTTAAATGTTTTGTACAAGTAAATATTTCTGGTGAAGAATCAAAACATGGTTTAACTATCGAAGAAGTTTTGCCTTTTGTAGAAGCATTAAAAGGTTTTACTAAGATTCAAGTTGTAGGTTTAATGACTATGGCACCAAACACCGAAAACGAAGCAATTATTCGCTCTGTTTTCAAGCAATTAAAACAATGTCAACAGCAAATAGCCGAGCAAGGATTCGCACACGCACCTTGTACCGAGTTATCAATGGGCATGTCTAATGACTTTGAAATTGCGGTAGAGGAAGGGGCTACTTTTGTTCGAGTCGGAACGGCTCTTGTTGGAAATGAAAGAGGGGAACAGGATGAGCATGAAAAATAAGATTAAAAACTTCTTTTACCTTGAAGAAGAATTAGAAGAAGAAATCACGCAAGCTCCTATTCAGCAACAACAACCCATACAACAACAGCAACCGATTCATTCAGTTAAGCCAAAAAAAATGATGAAAGAACGCAAAGCACCTATTCATGAAATCATGCCACAAAGCACAGCAACTCCTAATAACATTGTCAGTTTGCAGGCAGCTATGAGTTCTAAGGGAGCAAAAGTTGTTTTAATAGAACCGAGAGTTTATGCAGAAGCACAAGATATCGCAGAGCATTTAAAAAATAAACGTGCAACAATTGTCAATTTGCAACGTATCGAAAGAGAACAAGGTAAACGCATTATTGATTTTTTAAGTGGCACAGTCTATGCTCTTGCTGGAGATATTCAACGTATTGGTAAAGATATCTTCCTTTGTACGCCAGATAATGTAGAAGTGACTGGTGAAATTACAAACTTTATTTTAGACGATAATTAATAGCGAGGATTGTAGTTTATATGACTTTTTTTATTATACTTGGTTATGTATCATTAGCATTTAAGATTTACTCATTCATGCTAATTGCATATATCTTAATGTCTTGGGTGCCTGCCGCTCAAAATTCAGCAATTGGTCGCATGCTTGAAAAAGTTTGTGAGCCATATTTAGGTATTTTTAGGAAATTCATTCCGCCTCTTGGTATGATTGATATTTCGCCAATTGTGGCTATCTTTATGCTGAATTTTATAGAAAGAGGGCTTTATATAGTCATTCAGAAAATATATTTTATGTTCGCTTAGAAGTAAATCCTCACGTTTTGGTGGGGATTTTTTATTTATTTTAATTTTCTATGCTACTAATGCGACTAATAAAAAATTTTAAAACAATGACGTCCAAACGTCATTAATTGGGAATACTAAGTTTCCAACTAACAAAGCAAAATGGAACTAGTGAAAGAGGAGACAACAAGATGGAACACTTAATCCAGCATTTTCGAAAAGATGAACAGCCCTTTATTGAACAGGTAATAAGCTGGCAGCGTGAGGTTGAAGATCGTTATGCGCCTAAGCTGACAGATTTTCTTGATCCAAGACAACGTTTTATTGTGACATCGATTATCGGGCAAAATGATACCCTAAAAACTGCATGCACAGGTTTATTTGAAGAGGCGGAGAGGCAGCGTATGCTTATTTTTCCTACTTACTATGAAGCAATAGAAGAAGACTTTCAGTTAGTGGCATTTACGATTCAATATCCAGTGAAATTTGTCCAATTACGACATCCTGATGTTTTAGGTGCGTTGCTTTCATTAGGTTTAAACCGTGGCAAATTTGGTGATATTCGTGTAAATGATCAGCAGGTGCAATTCGTTGTAGCTCAAGAGGTAGCAGAATATGTTCGGTTACATTTAACAGGTATTGGTAAAGTTAAGGTGCATATTGAGTCTTTAAAAGAAGCGGATTCCCTTATTGTAAATGAGGAAGAATGGTTGGAGGAATCTCATACAGTATCTTCCATGCGCTTAGATGTAATTATTGCGACTGTATTAAATGTATCACGCCAAAAAGCTCAAGCTTTAATTACTGGGAAAAAAGTTCGTGTAAATTGGACAGAAAGAGATACAGTTGCTTTTGAATTACAAGAGGGAGATATTTTATCGATACGTGGAAGTGGTAGGGTGAAAATTATTATGACTGAAGGCCGAACAAAAAAAGATAAAATCCGTCTTCAAGTCGGTCGATTGGCCCAAAAAAGCTGAAAGTGAAGTAAATTTCATTAATTTTTACTGCTAAGTTGTCGGAACAATTGTATAATAGGAATTACGAATGTACATGTAAAGGAGAGAAGGATTGTATGCCATTATCACCTATTGATATACATAATAAGGAGTTTACAAAAGCCTTCAGAGGTTATGCTGAAGATGAAGTAAATGAATTTTTAGATCAGATTATTAAAGACTATGAAATTCTGCTTCGTGAAAAAAAAGAGGTTGATAAGCAATTAGAGATGGCTTTAGAACAAGCGAGACATTTCAACACCTTAGAAGAAACTTTGCAGAAGTCTATTGTCGTTGCACAAGAAGCGGCTGATGAAGTGAGAAGAAATTCTCAAAAAGAGGCAAAGCTCATTGTAAAAGAAGCTGAAAAAAATGCTGATCGAATTGTCAATGAAGCTTTGACGAAGGCTCGTAAGGTGACGATTGAAATTGATGAGCTTAAAAAGCAATCTAAGGTATTTCGTAATCGTTTCAAGATGCTTGTAGAAGCACAGCTGGATTTACTTAATGCAGATGACTGGGATCATTTGCTGCAATATGATATCGATTTAACAGAAATTCAAGCATCTGTTGAAGAAGCACAGGATTCTGAGGATATTTAACATTTCTTTTTAATTGCTGTAATTGACAAATGAAACTTGACGCGATTGTTTGAATTTCATATACTTTGTAATAGTAATTATTTTGAACAGATATGCATAAAAGCAGAGACGAAGACAGTATTTGTTAGGCGTTGTTAAGCGATTTGGGGACAGTGAGAGCCCAAACATACAACTAGCATTGAACATCACTTCTGAGCTAAATAACTGAAAAAAGTAGGTTATTTCGTGATGCACGACGTTAAACGTGCTTTTAAGAGGTAGTGCAAATTTTTGTACTACAATTAGGGTGGTACCGCGAGTAGAAGCTTCTCGTCCCTTAGTGGGATTGAGGGCTTTTTTTGTTTGTTTCCGAATCGTTTTAGATAATTTTGCCAATAACTGTCTTATGAGAAAAATGTCTACCTGTTTGTGTAAAATAAAGGAGGAATTTTAATGGTTGAATACAAAGATACTTTATTAATGCCAAAAACAGATTTCCCAATGCGTGGAAATTTACCGGCAAATGAGCCAAAAATGCAAGAAAAATGGAATGGCATGGATATTAACAAATTACAGATGGAGCGTACGGAAGGTCGACCAGAATTTGTTCTACATGATGGTCCTCCCTATGCAAATGGTGATATCCATATAGGCCATGCTCTAAATAAAGTATTGAAGGATATGATTACACGTCATCGCTCCATGACTGGCTACCATGTCAATTATATTCCAGGTTGGGATACACATGGTTTACCAATTGAGCAAGCATTGACTAACAAAGGTGTAAAACGTAAAGAAATGTCAGTAGCAGCATTCCGCCAACTTTGTGAAGAGTATGCTTATGAGCAAATTGACAATCAACGTGCCCAATTCCGCCGTCTAGGCATTCGAGGTGATTGGGAAAATCCATATATTACATTAAAGCCTGAGTTTGAAGCTCGTCAAATTGAAGTATTCGGTAAAATGGCGGAAAAAGGTTATATCTATAAAGGGTTAAAGCCGGTTTATTGGTCTCCTTCTTCTGAATCTGCTTTGGCGGAAGCTGAAATTGAATATAAGGACATCAAATCTCCATCCATTTATGTAAGCTTTGCAATTAAGGATGCGAAGGGTGTTGTTCCAGCAGATGCTAAATTTATCATTTGGACAACAACACCATGGACATTACCAGCAAACTTAGGGATTTCTTTGAATCCTGAATTTATCTATGTAGTAGTTGCAGTGGCTAATAAAAAATTCATCATTGCCAAAGAGTTATTAGAGTCAGTGGCAACTACGCTTGGATGGGTAGACTATGAGGTTGTACAAGAGGTAAAAGGAGAGGCATTAGATCGTATTGTAGCACAACATCCATTCTACGATCGTGAATCGCTTATTATGGTAGGTGAACACGTAACTGCTGAAGCGGGTACAGGTTGTGTTCATACAGCCCCAGGGCATGGTGAAGACGATTATCATATTGGTAAACAGTACGGTTTAGGTATTCTTAGCCCTCTTGATAATAGTGGCTGTTATACAGATGAAGCACCTGGCTTTGAAGGCGTGTTTTATAATGATGCAAATAAACTCGTCACAGAAAAACTAAAAGAAGTAGGAGCGTTAGAAAAGCTTGATTTCTTTACGCACTCCTATCCACATGACTGGCGTACGAAAAAGCCTGTTATTTATCGTGCGACACCACAATGGTTTGCATCTGTTGAAGCATTCCGTGGGGAGTTATTAGAGGCTGTAAAAGCAACAGCATTTACACCAGCTTGGGGAGAAACTCGTCTTTATAATATGATTCGTGATCGTGGAGACTGGGTAATTTCACGTCAACGTGCGTGGGGTGTGCCGATTCCGATTTTCTATGCTGAAAATGGTGAACCTATTATTACACCTGAAACAATTAGTCATGTCTCAGCATTATTCCGTGAGAATGGATCAAATATTTGGTTCCAAAAAACAGCAAAAGAGTTATTACCAGAAGGCTTTACACATCCAGGTAGCCCGAACGGCGAATTTACAAAAGAAAATGATATTATGGATGTATGGTTTGATTCCGGTTCATCACACCAAGGTGTACTAGTAGAACGTGGTATGAAATATCCAGCTGACCTCTATTTAGAGGGTTCTGACCAACATCGTGGTTGGTTTAATTCCTCTCTTATTACATCTGTAGCTATTAACGGCTATGCACCATACAAAGGACTTTTAACACATGGTTTTGTACTTGATGGTGAAGGACGTAAAATGAGTAAATCTTTAGGGAATGTGATTATTCCGCAAAAAGTAATGGATCAGTATGGAGCAGACATACTTCGTTTATGGGTTGCTTCTGTTGACTATACAGCAGATGTCCGCATCTCTATGGATATGTTAAAGCAAGTATCTGAAGTGTATCGTAAAATTCGTAATACTTTCCGTTTCTTACACGGCAATATTGCTGATTTCGATCCTACGAAAGATCGTGTAAGTTATGCTGAGCTTCGTGAAATGGATCAATATGTGTATATGCGCTTACAGGATGTCTTAAAAACTGTGCGTGCTGCCTATGATCGCTATGATTTTGCTGCTGTCTATCATGTAGTCAATAATTTCGTTGCTGTAGAGTTATCTTCATTCTATCTTGATATTGCCAAAGACGTAGTCTATATCGAGGGTCATGACAATAAGGATCGTCGTGCGATGCAAACAGTTATTTATGATACATTGATGACATTAGTAAAAATCATGACACCAATTATCCCACATACAACAGATGAAATGTGGTCTTATCTACATGCTCAAGGTATTGTAGAAGAAGTTTCTGTTCAATTAACAGATTTCCCAGAGGTAGATGTTCAAGCGAATTTTGACAGCATACGTACAAAATGGGAAAAAATTATTGATGTACGCGATGATATTTTAAAAGCATTAGAGGAAGCACGTAATGCGAAAACAATTGGTAAATCACTTGAAGCAAAAGTCACTGTCTACGCGAAAGAAGATGTTGTCGCATTATTGAACGATGCCAACATTGACTTTGCACAACTTTCCATCGTTTCAGCTTTTGAGGTAGCTGCTATCGAGGAGGCACCTGCTGAAGCTTTAACACTTGAGCATGTTTCCATTGTTGTTGAGAAGGCTACAGGTGAGAAATGTGAGCGTTGCTGGTCAATTTCAGAAACAGTTGGTTCAAATGAAGCACAGCCTACAGTATGTGCTCGCTGTGCAGAAGTTGTAGAAAAGTATTACGTTTAATCTATAAATAACAAGAATCTGCATTTTAATGTAGAGGATGTGCAAGTCTCCTTGTTGGAGGCTTGCTTTTTTCATGGAAGTTTTGCAGATTCTTTTCCATTATTTAAATAAAATTTCTGTCGTATTGCGATAGTCTGTTGGAGATATACCTACATATTTTTTAAAAGTTAAACTATAGTAATTTGGTGTATTGAAGCCACAGGTGGAGGAGATTTTTTCTATGGTGTAGTCGTACTTGCGTAAAAAAGGTAAGGTTTTGATAATGCGTGTATAAGCAACATAGTCAACAAAATTGCGACCTGTTTCTTTTTTAAATAGTCTACTAAAATGAGTTGGGCTAAAGTTAATATATTTTGCAACATCACGAATGGTCAGTTGTTCGTCGTAATGCTCTTCAATATACTGAATAGCTTTTTGCAGCTGCTCATGCTTTGTTAAATCTTCGTAATATCGGATGTGTATATTATGGATAGGTGGTTTTCTACGTGCTTTTCTAGCCTGGCTATAGGATTCCTTCACTTGCATAGCATCCTGAAATACACCTCCAACCCCCATAAAAAGATGAATAGAACAATCCCTTTTTAGGGTCTCGATAACCTCTAATAAACAGGCTTCACCCTCAGTCCAATGTTTGAAAGAGTTGTAGTCAGTAGGAATTCGCATGAGAAGTAATAAATAGCGTTCAAAATGTAAAAAGGATAATGAGGCCTTCTCAGCAAAGTGCTGACGAAAAACTGTTGTAATACTACTACTTGCATCGTGTGGGACAGCTTTCTTATTAGCCCCATCAATATAGCCTTGAATTAAAAAAACAATATTAGGTATACAGTTTGTCGATAAAAATGAAGCAGATTGTATTATTTCTTGTTCATTGTCAATTTCTCCACGGATCAGGCGTTTTAAAAATGCTTCCCTAAATGGAGAGGTATGTTGTTGGGATACTTGTTGTGATAGCTCAAGCATTGTAAGTGTACTCGCCTTTTTTTCCTGATAGGACGTATACAGCTTTTTTACAATTCTTAAAAATTTTGATTTTTGTAATGGTTTTATGAGAAGTGCAGGTAAAGCTAATTCAATTGCTATACCAGTCGAGTAGGTAAGGTGTTCTGTAACAAACGGGACAATAATACTATTAGGATAATTTCTTTTTAATCGATTAATCTTTACCCAATCAAATAACCGATTGACTTCATAGACAATAATGACCTCATCTTCTGGCTTTGGCACTTTACATTCCTCTAAAGCGTTTGGTAAAACCTCTTTTAACCATTCACTCATTTGCTGCTTGTCAAATGAGCTTTCCATATACCATACCACCTTTAAAATGCTACCAGCCCCCTACGAATAAAAAGATAAAAATATTTTAACTTAAAATAGCAATTTTTTGTACTAATACAGCAATATTTTATATCTATATTGAAGTTGAAATAGAATAGAATAATTGTAGTGAATAATAATTTGAAATTTCAGACAATTATTCACTTACCAAAAAAGGGGGAGTTGGCTTATGGCGGAAGTAGGCAGTCATGATTATGACTATGTAGAAGCAGGAACAATTGATGTGAAAGATCTACCACCTTTAGATGCAACAACAAACAAAATTATGAAAGATGAATTTACAACAGGTTTAGGTTTATCGATATTTTACTTTATTTTGATTTTTAGTATCCCTGTTATGAATTGGTTTGCGCCAGCATTTGCGTTTAAGAAGATCTGGGGTGGTATGACAGTCACATGGTTTGTGACAACGATTGTAATGATGGCTATGGCATTTATTATTGCATATGTTCACACAGCCATGTACGAGAAACGTCTAAAGCAATATGATATAGCAAATAAGTAGTTGGAACAAAGGGGGAAATGTTGAATGATGGAAGCTCTATTAGAACCAAAGATGTTAATGACCATTGCTTTAATGGGAACAATTGTATACATTACGTATTTAACAAAAAGAAATGCAACAGCTTCGGATTTCTTTGTAGGTGGCCGAAGCTTCGGATGGTTTACAAATGGGTCTGCCATTGGTGGGGATTACTTAAGTGCAGCAACATTTCTGGGTATCGCAGGGTTAACATTTCAACTTGGATATGATGGTGCTTATTATGCTTTTTGCTTCTCCATTGGGTTAACATTATTAGCGATTTTTGTGGCAGGTCCTTTAAGACGTTTTGGTGCATTTACCGTTGCAGATTTTTTAGGCTATCGTTTTCATAGTAGACGAGCTCGGCTTGTAGCTGTGGCAGTGGTGTTAGCTATTTCAGGCTTTTATGCAGCTCCCCAATTATTAGGTGCTGCACAGATTTTAAGTATGTTTTTCGGTACTTCTTATGAATTCGGCATTATATTTACTTGTGTTGTTATGATTTTTTATGTAGGTATTGGTGGTATGAAAGGAACAACCATCAACCAAGCATTAGAGTTGTGGATTCGTCTTGGTGCGTTTATTGTGATGTTAATTGCAGCAGTTTATGGCGGTTTACATTATGATAAAATTTTAGCAGCCATCCATTCATTTAGCGGTCCAATTACAGGCACTTCACCGTATGCCTTAGATGGCAATGATATCAATTTTGATGGTGCTGCTTGGACAGGCACGGGCTTTTATTTCCCCACGTTCTGGCAAACAATTAGTATGACGATAGGATTAGCGCTAGGAACAATTGGTCTTCCTCATATTTTATTGCGCTTTTATACAAACCCAAGTGCTAAAGCAGCCCGTAAATCTGCACTCATGGCCATTGGAATTGCAAGCGCGTTCTTCTTGTTAGCTGTTTATTTAGGTGTTGTAGGTCGATCTATTTTCATTTCTGGGACAGCTAGTGAGGAAGTCATGCGTGATTTAGTGCTGGGTGGGAATAATATGGTCATTCCTACTACAGCCCTTGCACTAGGTGGCAAATGGCTACTTGGATTAGTTATAGCAGGAGCATTTGCAGCTATTTTCTCCAATCTTTCAGGATTGTTTATTACAAGCTCAGGTGCACTAGCTCATGATTTATATGCCAATATCATGAAAAAGGATATTACACAAAAACAACGAGTTATTGCTGGGAAAGTGGCTATTGTATTATTAGGTATTTTATATGGAGCATTGGGTTTACTTGTAAAGGATGCATCTATTGGCCATTTAGTGGCGCTCGCTTTTACTGTCGCTGCAAGTACATTTACCCCAATATTCATTTTAGGTATTTGGTGGAGAGGCATGACAGAAAAAGGAGCCATTGCAGGATTATTAATAGGACTTGGCGTGTCTATGTGGATGATCTTTTTACCAGGAACGTTACCAAGCTTCTTGCAGTTTAAAATTCCAGGTATTGTGACAGTACCTGTGGGCTTCTTATCTGTTATTATCGTGTCATTAATAGATCGCAAAGTTCCTGCTGATGTTAATGACTTCATGAAGCGAGTACATTCAAAAGAATCTGAAACTGTCTAACCAATAAGTTATGGCTATTTCTATTGCTTAAACGTAATAGGGGTAGCCTTTTTATATTTCTTGAAGAGATTTAGAATCAGCCATATTTAGATATGATATTAGTTATTGTGAATGGTACTGTTATGGTAGAATAGGTAAGATGTTGAGTGAACGGAGGAATGTCTGTGTATAAATATTATGGATTAGCTGCTTTTGTCGTTTTACTGGATCAATGGACAAAATGGCTGATTGTGAAAAATATGGAATATGCTGAACGCATTGCTGTATGGGACCCATGGTTTGGTATTTTGTCTCATCGAAATAGAGGGGCAGCATGGGGGATGCTAGAGGGGCAAATGTGGTTGTTTAGTATTGTCACAGTTGCTGTTATCTGTGCGATTGTCTATTTTTATCATAAAGAAGCAAAGGGAAAGCCTGTTTTTCAAGTCGGCTTAATGCTCTTGCTTGGTGGTGCAGTAGGAAACTTTATAGACCGTCTATTTAGAGGAGAAGTGGTCGATTTTGTAGATGTTTTAATTCCAATTATTAATTATGATTTTCCTATTTTTAATGTGGCAGATGCTGCATTAACAATAGCGGTTGTCGTGCTGATGATTGGCTTAATTATGGAAGATAAAAAAGAGAAGAAACAGGTGAAACAATGACGCAAGTAACATATACAATCGAAGAACAGCAGCAAGGAGAGCGCATTGATAAAGCACTTTCTAGCTTACAATCTGAGTGGTCACGCACGCAAATTGGGAACTGGATTAATGAGGGAGTCATTAAAGTAAACGGTGATGCTGTAAAGGCAAAATATAAGGTTAAAGCTGGTGACATCATCGCTATTGATGTACCAGAAGTGGAAGAATTGGATGTTGTCGCAGAAAATTTAGATTTAGATATTGTTTATGAGGATGCAGATGTTCTTGTTGTGAATAAACCAAAGGGTATGGTGGTACATCCAGCACCGGGCCATATGGGAGGTACACTGGTAAATGGATTAATGTATCATTGTAAAGACTTATCAGGGATTAATGGTGTACTTCGACCAGGGATTGTCCATCGTATCGACAAAGATACATCGGGCTTATTGATGGTTGCTAAAAACGATACGGCTCATGAATCATTAGTCAATCAATTAGTGAATAAAACAGTTACTCGTAAATATATTGCTCTTGTCCACGGGCATATTGCACATGATAAGGGGACAATTGATGCACCAATTGGACGTGACCAAAAAGATCGCCAAA
Organism: Lysinibacillus sp. LK3; assembly: GCF_001043675.1. NCBI lineage: Bacteria > Bacillati > Bacillota > Bacilli > Caryophanales > Bacillaceae > Lysinibacillus > Lysinibacillus sp. LK3. The sequence goes on along the minus strand of NZ_LDUJ01000024.1, from coordinate 12,315 downwards.
AACAGGCAGTTGTCGATAATGGTAAACATGCTGTCACACACTTCCAAGTTGTTGAACGTTTTGGTGACTATACGCTTGTGGAATGTCGTTTAGAAACGGGCCGTACACACCAAATTCGTGTGCATATGAATTATATTGGTTTCCCACTTGCTGGAGATCCAAAATATGGTCCCAAAAAGACAATCGACTTTGGGGGACAAGTTTTACATGCAGCGACTTTAGGATTCGATCATCCTTCATCTGGAGAATACTTGGAGTTTGAAACACCACTTCCAGCTGATTATGAACAATTATTAAATGATTTACGAAATAGGCATTGACGTATACGAAAAGAAAGTCTATACTAACGACAGTGAATGAACAACATAACTAAATATTCACCTTTAATGGCAGTCCAGAGAGGCTGAGAAGGGACATGTGATAGTGTTGTGGAAATTTGTGCTGCAAATTTTTCCAACATGCTTTTTCGACACGTATACAACCCTCTCAGGCTATTCGCCTCGAGAGGTTTTTTTATGGACACATGGCCGATAATAGATTGAAGAGAGGAGGATACGAATATGGCACAAAATGAATTATTAGATGGCCCATCAATGACACGAGCATTAACACGTATTGCCCATGAAATAATTGAACGTAATAAAGGAATCGATGAATGTATTTTAGTTGGCATTAAAACAAGAGGTGCTTTTCTAGCCAGACGTTTGGCGCAGCGAATTGAAAAAATTGAAGGTAAACCGATTCGTACAGGGGAACTTGATATTACACTTTACCGAGATGATTTAACAACGAAACATGAAAACGAACAAGCACATGTAGAACAAGTTGATATCGAGTATCAAGTGAAAAATCAAAAAATCATCTTAGTAGATGATGTACTTTATACAGGTCGAACAGTACGTGCAGCTCTAGATGCTGTAATGGATTTAGGAAGACCTGCACAAATTCAACTAGCTGTTCTAGTAGATAGAGGACATCGAGAGCTACCAATTAGAGCAGACTATGTGGGAAAAAACGTTCCAACTTCTGGCTCTGAGCGCATTGTTGTCAATTTACAAGAAGTAGACGGAGAAGATTGCGTCATTATTTACAAAGAAGACGAACAATAAAGTGAGGAAACAGTATGTCAAATGCAGTTTTAGATATTAAGGATAAACCGACCCCGCTCCAGCTAGTGACATTAAGTTTCCAGCATATGTTTGCGATGTTTGGTTCAACAATTTTAGTACCGCAGTTAGTAGGTCTTAGTCCAGCGATTGCCCTTTTAACAAGCGGAATTGCTACATTATTCTTCCTATTAATTACGAAATTCCAGGTACCGGCTTATTTAGGCTCCTCCTTCGCCTTTATTGCACCAATCCTACTTGCTGCAGGTGGTTTAAATGAAGACGGTGCGAGTGTAAACCCAGGCAATGCCATGATCGGTGCTATGGCTGTCGGCATTACGTACGGAATTGTATCCTTAATCATTTGGAAAAGTGGTTATAAGTGGATTATGAAAATCTTGCCACCGATTGTGGTAGGTCCAGTAATTATGGTAATTGGGCTTGGACTTTCTGGTACGGCTGTGAATATGGCAATGAACGTTAATGGAGAGTATAGCTTTTTACACTTCTCAGCTGCTTTAGTTACGGTCTTTACAGCTATCATCTTTACGATTTTCTTTAAAGGAATTTTAAGCACTATGCCAATTTTGATGGGCCTAATTGTAGGTTACATTTACTCCATGATAATTGACATAGTAGACTATACACCGATTGCCAAAGCAAAATTCTTCGCTATGCCTGATTTCTTAATACCGGGTGTGCATTATGAGTTTGAAATAACAACAAAAATTCTACTTATCATGGTACCGATCGTTATTGTAACAATTTCAGAACATATTGGTCATCAACTGGTATTAGGAAAAGTAGTAGATCGGGATTATATTAAAGAGCCAGGACTACACCGTTCGCTACTAGGTGACGGACTTGGCACATTTGTGAGTGCTTTAATCGGAGGCCCTCCGAAAACAACGTATGGTGAGAATATTGGTGTACTAGCCATTACTCGAGTATACAGTATCTACGTTATTGCAGGTGCAGCAGTGGTTGCTATCTTACTATCATTCTTCGGGAAAGCAATGGCCGTAATTGCAACGATTCCAACCGCAGTACTTGGTGGGGTTTCCATCTTACTCTTCGGAATTATCGCAGCAAGTGGCTTACGTATGCTAGTTGATAATCATATTGATTTTGGTAACAGTCGTAACCTAGTAATTGCTTCAGTGATTTTAGTCATTGGTATCGGCGGTGCCAAGTTTGTTATCTCAGAATCATTGAGTGTTGAAGGAATGGCCCTAGCAGCGATTATTGGTGTGCTATTGAATGCGATTCTACCAGGTAAAAAAGAAGCTGATATACCCGTACAATACAATCAAAATAAAGATTCATAGTAGTACCTTTTAATGAATTGTCCAGAGAGGCAAAAAAAGGGAAGTTGTGGACAGGCTGAAGTAGGATGTATGTCTTGCTGTAGTTTGTCACGCCTCCTCATGCCTCGTTGATGACATCAACGGGGCTTTTACTTTATATACAGAGAACGTCAGACAAAGACGTTCACGATTCACAACCTAATGGAGGTCACATGATGAAGAACTTATTATCGATGGAACATTTAACAACAGAAGAGATTAACCAAATCCTAGATCTTGCGCAAGCATTTGAAAATGGTGAAACATCATCGTTATCTCGCACACACAAAGTGGCCAACCTATTCTTTGAACCAAGTACTCGTACAAAAACAAGCTTTGAAATGGCAGAATACAAAATTGGCTGTCATGTTATCCCTTTTGATGCAGGGTTTTCGAGTGTTACAAAAGGGGAAACGATGTACGATACGGTCAAAACATTGGAAATGATTGGTTTAGATGCTGTCATCATTCGAGCGTCAGAAGATGAGTATTACAATGAGCTGCTGAATGGTATCAACGTAGCGATTATTAATGCAGGAGATGGTGCTGGGCAACACCCTTCACAATCCTTATTGGATCTTTATACCATCAAAAAAGAGTTTGGCTATTTCGAAGGGTTGAATGTCACAATTGCAGGAGATATCTCTCATAGTCGAGTAGCGAAATCAAATGCAACAGCATTACAAAATTTAGGGGCAAATGTTCATTTCCTTTGCCCAGAAGAATGGTCTGGCGGTTTTGAAGCGCACCATTCATGGGATAATCTGATCGAAATAAGTGATGTCATTATGTTACTACGTGTGCAACATGAACGTCATAAAGTAAATAAAAGCTTCTCAAAGGAAGGTTACCATCAAGAGTTTGGTTTAACAATTGAACGAGAAAAGCAAATGAAAGAATCGGCCATTATTATGCATCCAGCACCCGTCAATCGTGATGTCGAAATTGCTTCTGAGTTAGTCGAGTGTGATCGCTCTCGAATTTTTGAACAGGTGCGGAACGGTGTTTACACACGGATGGCTATTATGGAAACCATTTTAAAGGGGAGAGAATAACATGACAAAGGTACTTCAAAATGTACAAATGCTAGATGAACAAGGTGAATTGAAGACAGTCAATATTGCAATGGCAGACGGAAAGATTACGGCTATTGGTCAAGATGTGACTGTAGCAGGTGCAGAACTGATTGAAGGACATGGCTTAATCGTAGCACCAGGCTTTATCGATGTTCATACACATTTACGAGAGCCAGGATTTGAGCATAAGGAAACCATTGCAACAGGTTCGGCATCAGCAGCAAAAGGCGGCTTTACGACAATTTGCGCAATGCCTAATACAAAGCCAGTACCTGATTCGGTTGAAAACATGCAACTCATCAATGGGCTCATTAAGGACAGTGCGGTTATTCGAGTACTCCCATACGGTTCCCTAACAAAGGATATATCGGGTGAGGTTCGAACAAATATTGAAGAATTAAAAGCACATGGAGCAGTGGCATTCTCAGATGATGGTGTTGGTATCCAGCTAGCCTCAACGATGTATGAGCAAATGAAAGATGCGGCCCAGCACGATATGGTCGTTGTAGCACATTGTGAGGACAACTCATTAATCTATGATGGTGTGATGCATGAAGGAAAGCGTAATAAAGAGCTAGGCCTCCCAGGAATACCTTCCATTTGTGAATCCGTACAAATTGCACGAGATGTACTACTTGCAGAAGCAGCAGGCGCTCGTTACCATGTTTGTCACGTATCGACGAAGGAATCAGTGCGTGCGGTAAGAGATGCAAAGGCTGCAGGAATCCGTGTCACAGCAGAAGTTTGTCCACATCATTTATTACTAGAAGAGATGGATATTCCATCTGATGATGCTAATTGGAAAATGAATCCACCATTACGCGCAGCGGATGATAAAGATTCTCTACTTGCAGCACTACTTGATGGCACAATCGACTGCATTGCAACAGATCATGCGCCACACACAGTAGAAGAAAAATGCTGCGGTATGGTTGGCGCACCATTTGGTATTGTAGGTTTCGAAACAGCTTTCCCACTACTTTATACACAGTTTGTAGAAACAGGAAAGTGGACGTTAAAACAATTAGTTGATTGGATGACAGTGAAAGCAGCTGAGATTTTTGATCTGCCATATGGCACATTAGAAGTGGGTGCTTCAGCGGATATGATTTTAATTGATATTAAAAAAGAACAAACGATTGATGCAGAAGGCTTTGTATCAAAAGGTCGTAATACACCATTCAACGGCTGGGTGGCAAAGGGTTGGCCAGTACTAACTATTTTTGAAGGCAATATCGTATATCAGGAGGCAGAGTAATGAAAAAACGTTTACTAGTTTTAGAAGATGGCACAGTATTTACAGGTACAGCATTTGGTAGCGAGCGCGCTTCACAAGGTGAGGTTGTATTCACAACAGGGATGACGGGTTATCAGGAAACGATTTCAGATCCCTCATTCTATGGACAAATTGTCACTTTAACTTATCCTTTAGTTGGTAATTACGGCATTAACCGTGATGACTTTGAATCGATTACGCCAGCCATTCGTGGATTTGTTGTGCGTGAATTAGCTAAAAATCCTTCAAATTTCCGCTGTGATTTAACTTTAGATGATTATTTGACATCAAAGGATATCCCAGGAATTGAAGGAATTGATACACGAAAATTAACACGTATTATTCGTAGTAAAGGTTCCGTAAAAGCGATTTTGACAGCTGCTGATGAAGAAGTAAATGTGGATGAAATAGTAGCACAATTACAAGCAACGCCAGCCATTACGCACCATGTTCGTGAAGTATCACCAAAAGCGGCCTATCCATCTCCAGGGCGTGGTAAACGAGTTGTCCTAATTGATTATGGAATGAAGCATGGGATTTTACGAGAATTAAACAAACGTGATTGTGATGTGCTAGTAGTACCTTATAATACGTCAGCTGAGGAAATTTTAGCTTGGCATCCAGATGGCATCATGCTGTCAAATGGACCAGGAAATCCTGAAGATGTTCAAGAAGGCATTGAAACAGTACGTAACTTAATTGGAAAAGTGCCAATGTTCGGTATTTGTTTAGGCCATCAAATCTTTTCTTTAGCAAGTGGTGCAAAAGCCTTTAAATTACCGTTTGGACACCGTGGTGGTAACCATCCAGTAAAAGATTTACGTACAGGTCGTACAGATTTAACATCTCAGAACCATGGCTATGCCATCGATATCGAATCATTAAAAGATACAGATTTAGAATTAACACATATCGCGTTAAATGATGGAACATGTGAAGGTGTGCGTCATAAAAAATATCCAATTTTCACAGTGCAATATCACCCAGAAGCATCACCAGGTCCAGAAGATTCAAACCACTTATTTGATGAATTCATCGAAATGATGGAAGTAGAAGCAGGGAAGGGGAAACAACATGCCTAAACGTACAGATATTGAAACTATTTTAGTAATCGGCTCAGGCCCAATTGTTATCGGACAAGCAGCAGAATTTGACTATGCAGGAACACAAGCATGTCTTTCATTAAAAGAAGAGGGCTACCGCGTTATTTTAATCAATTCAAACCCTGCTACAATCATGACAGATACAGAAATTGCAGACAAAGTCTATATTGAGCCAATTTCTCTTGATTTTGTATCGCGTATATTACGTAAAGAACGTCCAGACGCGATTTTACCAACACTTGGTGGTCAAACGGGCCTAAATATGGCGATCGAATTAGACAAATCAGGTATTCTAGATGAGCTTGGGATTGAAATTCTTGGTACTAAATTAGATGCCATCCATAAAGCAGAGGACCGTGATTTATTCCGTAATTTAATGTATGAGCTAGGAGCTCCAGTTCCTGAATCTGATATTATTCATAACTTAGATGAAGCGAAAAGATTTGTTGCGAAAATTGGCTATCCTGTCATTGTTCGACCTGCCTTTACACTTGGCGGTACAGGGGGCGGTATTTGCTACAACGATCAAGACTTAGAAGAAATTGTGACATCGGGTTTAAAATATTCACCTGTAACGCAATGTCTATTAGAGAAATCAATCGCAGGCTATAAAGAAATTGAATACGAAGTAATGCGTGATGCAGCTGACAATGCCATCGTTGTATGTAACATGGAAAACGTTGACCCAGTAGGGATTCATACAGGTGACTCAATCGTTGTTGCACCAACGCAAACATTATCTGATCGCGAAAACCAAATGCTACGTAATATTTCACTCGATATTATTCGCGCATTAAAAATTGAAGGTGGCTGTAACGTACAGCTTGCACTTGATCCATATAGCTTTAATTACTATGTGATTGAAGTAAATCCACGTGTCTCTCGATCATCTGCATTAGCATCAAAAGCAACAGGTTATCCAATTGCTAAGCTAGCCGCTAAAATTGCAGTAGGCTTAACGTTAGATGAAATTAAAAATCCTGTGACAGGCTCAACATATGCTTGTTTTGAGCCTGCACTGGACTATATCGTAGCAAAAATTCCTCGCTGGCCATTCGATAAATTCGAATCTGCTAAACGTAATCTTGGTACGCAAATGAAAGCTACTGGTGAAGTAATGGCGTTAGGTCGTACTTTTGAGGAAGCTATGCTAAAAGCGGTTCGTTCTCTTGAGACAGGTCAAGTACACTTAGAGTTAAAACATGCTGAAGAAAATTCAGATTCTTGGATTGAAAAACGTATTCGCAAGGCTGGGGATGAGCGTCTATTCTTCATCGGTGAAGCTTTACGTCGAGGTGTAACAATTGAACAAATTCATGAATGGTCAGCAATCGATCTATTCTTCTTAAATAAATTTAAAAATATTGTGAATATGGAACAAACGCTTGCTGACAATAAGAATGATAAAGACGTACTACGAACAGCTAAACGTTTAGGCTTTGCAGATAAGAAAATTGCTGAGCTTTGGGAAACAACACCAGAAGAATTGTATGCTTATCGTAAAGAGCATGGTATTATGCCAGTCTATAAAATGGTGGATACATGTGCAGCAGAATTTGAATCAGAAACACCATATTTCTATGGCACATATGAAGACGAAAATGAATCGATTAAGTCAGAAAAACCTTCTGTGGTGGTACTCGGTTCAGGACCAATCCGCATTGGCCAAGGGGTAGAATTTGACTACGCCACAGTACACTCAGTATGGGCGATTCAAGAAGCAGGTTATGAAGCGATCATCATTAACTCAAATCCAGAAACAGTGTCAACAGATTTCTCAATTTCTGATAAATTATATTTTGAACCATTAACAATTGAGGATGTTATGCATATTATCGACTTAGAACAACCAATTGGTGTTGTTGTTCAATTCGGTGGTCAAACGGCTATTAACCTTGCTGATAAATTAGCTGCTAATGGTGTGAAAATCTTAGGTACGTCTCTTGAGGATATTGACCGTGCAGAAAACCGCGATAAATTTGAGCAGGCGCTACGTGAATTAGATATTCCACAACCTCAAGGAGAAACAGCGGTTTCTACAGAGGAGGCTCTTGCCATTGGTGAGCGTCTAGGCTTCCCAGTGCTTGTCCGCCCTTCTTATGTACTTGGTGGGCGTGCAATGGAAATTGTTTATAACCAAGAAGAATTACAGCACTATATGGAAAACGCGGTAGAGGCATCTCCAGATCATCCAGTATTAGTAGACCGTTACTTAACAGGACAGGAAATTGAAGTAGATGCTATCTGTGACGGTGAGAATGTGTTAATACCAGGAATTATGGAGCATATCGAGCGTGCAGGAGTTCACTCTGGTGACTCAATCTCTGTTTACCCACCGCAAAAATTAACACAGGCACAAAAAGATACATTAGTTGACTATACAACTCGTCTTGCGAAGGGGCTAGGCATCATCGGCTTAATGAACATCCAATATGTCATTTCTCAAAACGAAGTATTTGTTATCGAGGTGAACCCACGTTCATCACGTACAGTACCGTTCCTAAGTAAGATTACAAATATCCCAATGGCTAATATTGCAACAAAAGCAATCCTTGGCAAATCCATTGTAGAGCAAGGCTATCCAACAGGCCTAGCAGCTGAGCAAAGAGGCGTATTTGTAAAAGTACCAGTGTTCTCATTCGCTAAATTACGACGTGTAGACATTACATTAGGACCTGAAATGAAATCTACTGGTGAAGTAATGGGTAAAGATGCAACATTAGAAAAAGCTCTTTATAAAGGCTTAGTTGCAGCAGGTATGGAAATACGAACAGAAGGTACAGTATTATTCACTGTGTCTGATAAAGATAAGGAAGAAGCGATTGCATTAGCAAAACGCTTCTCAACAGTAGGCTATCGCATTGTAGCAACTGAAGGTACAGCAAAAGCATTTGAAGCAGCAGGCGTACGAACTGATGTAGTAGGCAAGATTGGGGCGAAAGGACAAACATTGATTGATCTTATCCAAAATGGGGAAGCTCAGCTTGTTGTCAACACTTTAACAAAAGGCAAGCAACCAGCTCGTGACGGCTTCCGAATTCGTCGTGAGTCTGTAGAAAATGGTGTTCCTTGTCTAACATCTTTAGATACAGCAGAAGCAATGGTACGTGTTATCGAATCTATGACATTTACAGCAGAACAAATGCCAAAAGCGGAGGTAGTACACTAATATGATACGTCAAGAGAAAATGACGGTCGTCTCTCAAAAGCAAATTGCGACAAACATTTTCGAACTGACACTTCATGGTGAACTGGTTCAGGAGATGACTCCTGGCCAGTTTGTCCATGTAAAGGTGTCGGATTCACTGGAGCCGCTTTTACGTCGACCAATTAGTATTGCAAATATTGATAAAGACAACAATGAGTTTACAATGATCTATCGTGCTGAGGGGCGTGGTACGAAAGTTCTGGCAACAAATCGAGAAGGTCAGCTGGTCAACGTACTTGGACCAATTGGGAATGGTTTCCCAGTAGAAGCGGTGCAAAAGGGAGGTACTGCACTACTAGTTGGTGGTGGCATTGGTGTCCCTCCATTACATGAGCTAGCCAAGCAATTGAATGCTCGTGGTGTGAAAACAATCCACGTCTTAGGCTTCCAAACAAAAGATGTCTGCTTTTATGAGGATGAATTTAGTGCACTTGGTGAAACGCATTATGTTACGGTGGATGGCTCGAAAGGTACAAAAGGCTTTGTAACAACGGTTTTAGAGTCGCATGCTCCTGAATTTGATGTTTTTTATTCCTGTGGACCCTTACCAATGTTAAGAGCATTAGAAGGCTTTTATCCTGAAAAAGAAGGCTATTTATCATTTGAAGAACGTATGGGCTGTGGTATTGGAGCTTGCTTTGCATGTGTATGCAAAACAACTGATCAGGTTGAAAAAGACTATGTTAAAGTTTGCTCTGATGGTCCAGTTTTCCCGAAAGGAACGGTGGCACTATGAGTCGTTTAACAATTCAAATACCAGGCTTAGATTTAAAAAACCCTATTATGCCAGCCTCAGGTTGCTTTGGCTTTGGTCGTGAATATGCACAGCTTTATGATTTATCTAAACTAGGGGCTATCATGATTAAGGCAACAACGGTCGAAACGCGTGCAGGTAACCCTACGCCACGTGTTGCCGAAACAGCAGCGGGGATGTTAAATGCCATTGGTCTACAAAATCCGGGCATTGAAAAAGTGATGAATGAGGAATTAAAATTTTTAGAGGATTATAATGTGCCCATCATCGCCAATGTTGCTGGAACAGAGACATCAGACTATGTAGAAGTAGCACGCCGTATTTCAACAGCTTCAAATGTTAAAGCGTTGGAGCTGAATATTTCGTGCCCTAATGTGAAATGTGGTGGTATTCAATTTGGAACAGATCCTGCTACTGCACGTGAGCTTGTCAAGGCTGTCAAGGCTGTGTCAGAAGTGCCAGTCTATGTGAAGTTATCACCAAACGTGACGAACATCGTTGATATTGCCCTAGCTGTTGAAGCAGGTGGAGCAGATGGTATTACCATGATTAATACATTGGTTGGTATGCGTTTAGATGAGCGTACAGGTAAGCCAGTCATAGCTAATGGCACAGGTGGACTATCTGGTCCTGCTGTAAAACCTGTAGCAATACGAATGGTTTATGAGGTGTACAAGGCTGTCAATATTCCGATAATTGGTATGGGCGGTGTAACGGAAGCACAGGATGTCATTGATTTTATGTCCGCAGGTGCTTCAGCTGTAGCAGTAGGAACAGCTAACTTTGTTGACCATTTCGTTTGCCCGAACATTATTGAAGAATTACCAGCAAAGCTGGATGCATTAGGTGTAGAACATATAACAGAGATTATTGGAAGGAGCCATCGTTGATGAATACGAAACCTATACTAGCTCTAGATTTTCCAGGAGAAAAAGAAGTATTCGATTTTCTAAAAAAATTCGATGAGCCTCTTTTCGTGAAAATTGGAATGGAATTATATATGCAAGAGGGACCTGATATCGTACGCAAAGTAAAGGATTTAGGTCATGATATTTTCCTTGATTTAAAATTACATGATATCCCAAATACAGTAGGCTCTGCGATGAAGGGGCTAGCAAAATTAGGGGTAGATTTAGTCAATGTCCATGCTGCAGGCGGACGTGCTATGATGGAAGCAGCTCTAGAAGGACTTGAAGCAGGAACACCAACAGGCAAAGAACGTCCTGCACTAATAGCTGTTACTCAATTAACATCCACAACAGAAGAACAAATGCAAGCAGAACAAAAGATTGCTCTTTCATTGCAAGAGTCTGTCCTACACTACTCAGGGCTAACAAAGGAAGCAGGCTTACAAGGTGTTGTTTGCTCTGTCCATGAGGCTAAGGCGATTGCTGAGGTGTGTGGAGATGAATTTCTACGTGTCACACCTGGGATTCGTTTAGCTGGAGGGGCTGCACACGATCAAAAACGTATAGCAACACCTGATGGGGCAAAGCGTGATGGTTCATCACTCATCGTTGTTGGCCGTGCTGTAACAGGTGTGCAGGATCCAGTAGCAGCATATAAAATCGTAAGTGAATTATGGGAGGCATAAATTATGACATTACAAAATGAAATTGCACACGCTATGTTAAAAGTTGGAGCAGTAGAATTAAATCCTACAGAGCTATTTACATGGGCATCTGGTATTAAATCACCTATTTACTGTGATACACGTTTAACAATTTCCGATCCAGTTATTCGTAAACAATTAGCAAATGGTTTAGCCTCTGTCATCAAAGAAAATTTCGGAGCGACAGAAATTGTAGCAGGAACAGCTACAGCAGGTATCCCACATGCGGCATGGGTAAGTGATATTTTAGAATTACCAATGGTTTATGTACGCTCTAAAGCAAAGGAGCATGGCCGTGGTAATCAAATTGAAGGAAAATACGTAGCAGGACAAAAAGTAGTGGTTGTGGAGGATATCGTTTCTACAGGTGGTTCTTCCATTACAGCAGTAGAAGCATTGCGTGCAGCAGGCTGTGAGGTGCTTGGAGTTGTTTGTGTATACACATATAATCTTCCACGCGCTGAACAAGCATTTGATGAGGCTGGCATCCAATACGTATCATTAACAAATTTTGATTATCTGATTGAAGCAGCAAATGAATCCGGCGCTATTAAAGAAGAAGATATTCCATTCTTAAAAGAGTGGCATGGAAAATTAAAAGCTGGAGAGCTATAATTAGAAATCTTGTAAAAGTAGTAGTAAAACATAGAGTTACTGGAATATAAAAGAGGGCAAATGCATAGAAACAACTATCGATACTTTTGTTGATAGTTGTTTTTTTGTGTTTTTCGACGTAGTCAAAGGAAAATAAACTTTAATAACTTTTAAGAGAAGTATGGCCTATAGATTAAAGAAATTAAAAAAATAATTTATTTTTTTAATGTAATATAAAAC
>NZ_LDUJ01000023.1:0-69900 GCF_001043675.1 Lysinibacillus sp. LK3 | reverse complement strand
ATGTATTTTAAATAGCATTAAATTTCAAATCTATATTCATAAATATCTTAAAATAGTTGAAGAGAAAATTGTTAAAAAACATAATATATTTGATTTCTTATCATTTATCACTAATAAAGATAAATAAACCATAATAATTTAAATGTGGAGATACTCTTTAAGAAATTAGTATCCCCATTTTTATCTTCACTCTTCCAACAACTCAGTAAACTTATCATGCATCCTCTCAGTAGCGGCCATGCGCATCCCAGATGTAACATGCAAATAAATCTTCGTTGTTGTATCAGAATTCTTATGTCCAACCCGATTCATAATAAAGTTCAAATCCACCCCAGCCTCTGCCAACAGACTAATATGTGTATGCCGGAGGATGTAGGTGCGGAATTGTTTGTTGATGTCGGTGAGTGCACCGATGCGCCGGACGGTTTGGTTGAGCATTTTGACGATAGGGGGGATGCCCTCCTTATCGCCGAAAACAAAGTCGGACTTAGCCCATTCTCGATACTCGCGCCATTTGTAAAGCTGTTTTAATTTCTCCACTACAATATCATCAATATCGACGGAGCGGATGCTGCCTGCAGTTTTGGGTGGAGTGAGCTCGAAGTAACCCCTTATACTTTTCTTTGCATACACCGTTTTGTTGATGTGTATGACCTTCTTCTCCAAGTCCACATCCTCATACTTTAAGGCAACAGCTTCGCCTGGTCGCATTCCTGTAAAAGCGATTGCGTAGATTAGCGTGCGATATATGATATTACGATGTTTGTCCACGTAACTTAAAAATTCCTTCAGTTCATTGGTTTCTAAATAAAGCTTCGCTGTGTCCTCACTGCTTGCTTCCTCTAACGTCATTTTCTTCTTCGCCACAAAAGTAGCTTCCACAGGGTTCATTTCAATCAATCCAGATTCTTTGGCATAGGCAAATAACATTTTGGCTGTATTATGAGTATCGCGTAGCGTATTATAGGCTGTTCCATTATCAAATAGATGATTGAGCTATCCTTGTAATTCGATAGACGTGATTGCGGTTATTTTCTTTTTCGCCAAATAGCGATTGAGTAGGGAGATGCAATAGGTACCTTTAACTTCTAATATTCTCGTATATTTACTATTTAATATCTATATACAGAAGTTGAATGGAAATCACATCTGGGGAAATGGATTGCTCGAAATACTGAAGCAAAGAAACGTGGATTTCATTTAAACGCCCTTGCATCTCCTTGGGAGAAATGGGCAAAGATTTTAGATGAATTTAAAGAAGCAAAGCGTAAAGGTATAGAAACCTTAAAAACGTGGGTTAATACAACGCTTGGTGAGTCGTGAGAAGAAAAGACGAATGATCAAAGACCATGATAAACCTATTTCTCGACGTATTGGCAATGAATGCGAAGTACCAAAGGACGTAATAGTATTGACGGCTGGAGTTGATGTTCAAGATGACCGATTAGAAGTAGAAGTTGTGGGTAACGCTTCTTTTGATCCTTTTGTAATAGCCGTTTGTCGTCAGATAGGTTCAGCATTAGAACTGAATTATACAGATAATTTAAAAGGTACAACAATAGAGATCCGTATTCTTATTTAGCGAGTATGGGAATCTCCGAGGCACAATTCAAGCTAGACATTTTAAATGGCTGGGAGGAAGTAAAAGGGGCGGAAATTACAGAAGCGAAAGTTATACTTAGTGATACAAAAACTATTCCAGCAGTGATTATAGATGGTAGGACATACGTTTCAAGTATGAGAGCTAGCCGATCTTTTAGGATTATAACTTGTTAATAAAAATGAGAGCAAAACAACAAAATTGTATGAAATAATTTTTTTAGCCCAGGTGCTTAATAATCTTGGACCTGGGCATTGTTTGAGAATTAATGAAGAAGATTGAAAGTAGTAATTTTATTTTTATATGCAGAGTCTTTATAAATATGAACTTCAGATAAATCTTGTGTGTATAAAAGCGGCCAATCTGGATGAGGTCTAGTATAGTGTTTTCTCTTATAGTAAACAGTAGTCCATGAGTTTGATATACTTGCTAAAATGCCTGCTGCAATACTTGTTAATGTAACAGCACCATCAATTTTTTTACCGGCTAGAGAGAATACAATTCCCATGGCAATTGCCAAAGTAGTTGCTGTAGCGCCAGCTACATTAAAAGAGCCTTCATGAGTTGCAATGTATTTCCATTCAGAACCTCCAAATCCTGCATCTACAACTACTGCTGCAGGAGCAATTTGTGGATTACCTGAATTAGGTCCCCCAATAAGTATGCCTTCAAAGGTTGGAGCACTGGGCTCTTCTATTACAATAGTTTCATTCCTAAGAACTTCTTCTACTAAGTTGTTTATATATTCCATTGTTTCTGCAGAAATTTCTTCCCCATTGAGGAATACTACGCCGTTGGAAGCGTTATGTATTACTTCGTCTGTTTTTGTTCCATCATTCAACAATACTTTTGATATATCACCATTTTTTGAAGCTTCAATTGTATAGTTCCCGAAAGTTTCAACAATTGAATTTTCCGAAGAGTCAACTGATTGCTGTACGCCGCTGTTTTCTTCAGCTCGTGCTATAGCTGGTGTAATTGAAGAAAGCATAAGTGTTGCACTGAGACCATAAGTAATTATTTTTTTCATTTATTTACCCCTTTTCCAATTAATTGGTATAAAATATAATAATATATAGTGCTAAAAGAGAATAGTCAACTATATTTTTCCATTAATGTAAATTAGAGGAGGTTTTTATTGGATTCCCAAAAAAGGAAATACATCAGCAAATTTTTATTATTGATAATGGTCCTGTTAGTTATACCAAGTGCATTCAATCCTATATATATTAATCTGGCATTTGCACTTTTAGGGTTAGTCGTAATTAATAAAAGTTTCGATTTTAAAAGTGAAAATAAAAGAAACTTTATTAAGTCTTTAAGCACAGGAATATTTGTATTTCTACTATCCGTGAGTATTGCAGTTTATAATTTATTTTTTGTGTAAGTTTTGAAGTTTATATAATATTCTCTTAGAAGAATGTAAATGAATAGTATTTAGCTTTTCTTTTATTTTTTTTAGCAAACTAACTGGAAAAAGCCCGAGAACTCATTAATTTGAGCCTGGGCTTTTTATATTTCCATAAAATAATTTACTATGATTGTATATATTTCATTTTTTAGGTGTAACGACCCCAAATAAAACCACTATCCGTTACACAAAAAAGTCACATTCCTCCCAAAAACCCACGAAATCAGGCAAAAAGCATGTCTTTGTACATTCACACGAAACCTTGCTATAATAAGGTTTGCGAATACATAGGAAAGAGGGTAAAAGCATGAACGCTTATGATGAATATATGAAGCAGGTTGTGAAGCCGATGCGTGAGGAGCTTGTGGAGGCTGGTTTTACGGAGCTGACGACTGCGGATGCGGTGAATGAATTTATGGCGGAGACGAAGGGAACATCGTTAGTGGTGATTAACTCGGTTTGTGGTTGTGCTGCAGGGCTTGCTCGTCCAGCGGCGCGTGAGGCAATTGCAGCGGTGAAGCCAGATCATCTTGTGACGGTGTTTGCGGGGCAGGATCCAGAAGCGACTGCGGCGATGCGTGGTTATTTTGAGGATGTGCCACCTAGCTCACCATCTATGGCGATTTTAAAGGATGGGGAGTTGGCTTACTTTATCCCACGTGAACAAATTGAGGGATTCCCTGTGGAGCAGATTGTCTCTCATTTAACTGGCGTGTTAGAGCAAACATGCGAGAACTAAAAACGATTGTGACGACAGCGGGCAGACCAGACGATGTATCGATGGCGCTCGCTGCTTTTGCGTGTCAAGAATTAGGTGCTGCGTTTGAGCCACGGAACAAGCGCTCTGTTCGCAAAATTTCGCAGGAGTTGCAGGCACATGTGATGGTCGCTGGGAAGAATCGCTTCGAGTATTATGCCTATGGGGCGCAGGAGCCGTTTTTCTTTCACCCCAATTCTGCGGCGTTTCGATTAAAGCGTGTGGCCCGTGGTGAGGCAGAGCCTTTTTTGGAAGCGGCACAGCTTCAACTGGGGGATTCGGTGTTGGATTGTACGTTAGGTTTAGCGGCAGATGCCATGTTAGCGGCTTATACAGTGGGTGAAGCAGGTCGTGTTGTGGGACTGGAAGCAAATCCAAATGTAGCGTTTATTGTTAGACAGGGGATGCAAGCCTATGATACATCCGAGCTACCGTTAACTGCCTGTATGCGACACATCGAGGTAATACAGTCTGAGGCTGTTCGCTATTTAAAAACCCTACCAGACAACGCATTTGATGTGGTTTATATGGACCCAATGTTTGAGAAGGTTATAGAAGAGGCCGATAATTTTCAGGCATTACGGTTAGCAGGGGAGCATGTCACATTAACCGATGAATGGGTTTATGAAGCCAAGCGTGTAGCGAAAAAGCGTGTGGTGTTAAAGGCACATTTTCGCTCAGAGTGGTTTGCGACCTATGACTTTCAGCAGCATGAACGGATAACTGCAAAATTTCATTATGGTGTGTTAGAGGTATAGAGGCTTGTTCTTGAGACAAGCCTTTTTTTAGTATATGGTAATAAAAGAGGAGGGTGGAATAATATGGTGAACAATGATAAACGAACTCCCTTTGAGCTAGACTTGCTGGCGAATGCACAGTCGTTGATCTGCACGAAACCTCCTATTCCATGGGCGTATGAAACGAGCATTACTGCCAATGGTGTTTTGGCTTGCGGTTGGGATCATGAGGAAAACATCGTGCTAATTAGTGGCTCTGGCTATAGTATCACTGAGCCTATAACAGGTCGTCGTCTTCATCGAGAACGAGATGTGGATGAAACCTACGACAGAATGAGTGATGACCGTTTAACATTTCAATTACCTCAGGGGACAATATCTATTTTCGGCTTTGAAGCTGGGGATGGGATTCATATGACAGCAGATGGCTGGCAGGTTGAAGTTATTTATCCTTGGTGGCCACGTGCCACAGTAGTACTCGATTATCTTTATACAACTAATTATACTTATTTAAAAAATGCGACAGCTATTGATTTACAGCGATTGGATGGCATGATTAAATGTGGATTTTCGCCATCTGGCAAGCATTTAATAATAATGGGCTCAGGCGGTGCATTGATTTATTCGAGAAAGGGGTGAGGTCATGGATGATGAACAGAATGGCTATGTTTCCATATGGGCTGGTAATTTTACAAGCGAAGAACAGTTACATACATATCTTGCCACTGTCTATCAGGGAGAAGATGAAACGGATGAAGCCTTTTCACAAAAGTTAGGAAAGCTTTTTTTACCAGAAAATCAGCACCGTACTTGTGAGGAAGAGTTTAAAGCACTTTATGATGAGTTCTACAATCAATTTGAATACGATTTCGGCTTAACCTTCGACGAGGATTTTTGTGAAGCGCTATTTTACGAAGCAGCTTCAAACCAACTTAAGCAACTGCTTTGTGATGAATTTTCCTATTCGCAGCAATTTAAACATCAAGTGCTAGCCAAAATGGGCAATGAACTACAGAAAGCTTATAATGCAATAATTTTACTATATGACATGAAATATGAGGGTCACATTCAATCTGTAAGCCATGAAGCGTTTCATATCGATTTTGTATGCTCTATTAAATTGCAGGAAATGTGATGAAAGGAGATTTTAATGATGTCACCAGCAAAAATTCCTCGTTAAGCCCGTGGTCCACCTTGGTTCAATAACAACGATCTTATTATAAAAGGAGCGATGTAAATGATTGGACCAAGAAAAAAGACAAGTGATGAACGCATGCAGATTGCCCATTCCATTGCGCAACAAGTTATCGCAAAATATGGAGGAAATGTTCGAGCAATTGGTATTTATGGCTCGTTGGCTAGAAAATCAGATGGTCCGTTTTCTGACATTGAGCTTAAGTGTGTCTGTCATCAATTAGAGCACAGCTATAGCTATGAATGGACAGCAGGAGATTGGAAGGCAGAGGTCAATTTCGATCAGGCAGAAGTGATTATCGAAGAGGCAATAACGGTTGAGGAAGATTGGCCATTAACAAATGGGAAGTTTTTCGATTTACAGCCACTTTATGATCCTACTGGCTTTTTTCTAGAACTCAAAGACAAAGCGGCCACTGTGGAGAATGGCCGATTTAAGGAAGCAATTTGCAAAACCATTGTAGAAGAAATGTATGAATACATGGGGAAATTAAGGAACATAGCTGTTCAGGGTCCCACTACATTTTTGCCGATACTGGCGATGAAAATAGCGATGACAGGTGCCATGATAGTAGGATTACACCATAGGCAGTGCTATACAACATCTGCACAAGTATTACCTGAGGCTTTAGCGATGGATGATCAGCCACACGGGTTAAAAGCATTAGCTGAAATGGTCATGACAGGCAATCTAACGAATCCTCAGCAAATCATAGCTGCCTGTGAAAACTTTTGGCAAACACTTCTCCGATGGACAGCTGAAAAGGGCTATCAGATTAAATGCTCTAAGGAGATTCCTTGGTAAATTTTTATAGACCTTTACTTTTATAGTATAAGGTGCTATAATAGAACACGTGCTATTTTAGGTAGCATATTTCCGTAATCTGGCATTCTGCTTTTTGTTTTTGTAGATACTTATTCACACTGGCGCATGCTTTGGGGCTGCAAGGACGCAAAAGATGGTAGGGTTTGCGTTGCTTAAGTTAGAAGGCACACAGTGGAATTTTACCGCGGTGATGAAACGAATCTGGTTTCAAGATAATATTCCCCAGACGATTGGGTTGAGACTTTTACAATTTACGAGAATGTTACCTATAAATACTAAAGGGGTAGTTTCGCAACAGCGAGGCTGCCCCTTGTCTAATTTTAAGGCCTGTCATGTCCAACCATGACTGGCCTTTTTGGTATACATTACCGTTTACTCTCTTCCATAAATAAGTGATAATAAAAGCATGAATTTTAGTAAAAATCTAAATTCTGCATAAAAAATCAGAAAAATCAAAAAGGTGAGGGATGTCAATGGGAAATATCGACACACTATCGACGAATATCGTGACACAATTAGAAGAAATGGCTATACGGCAAGACAATATGGATCAGCTAGTATCACGCTATTGCCAAGAAAGACTGCTTTATCGTCTATCCGTATCCTCCTATGATGATCAATTTTATCTAGATGGGGATCTACTATTATTTGCTTTAACAAATGGATTGGTGAAGCCTTCCAAAGAAGTCACGCTGACAGCGCAAGCAAGCGTTCATCAACACGATATAGTGAAACAGGCCTTTTATGAAATTTGCTCACTAGCAACACCAGCAGATGGCATTGAATGGAATGCACAGCTGATCGAATCGTCCGTATCGAGTGACAATATTCAACTAAGCATACCAGCTACATTGGACAAAATGACTGTATACATAGAAGTTAGGATTACCTTTAAAGAAAACATGCGAATAACACCAAAGGCCATTAATTTTCCGAGCTTGCTAGACAATAAGGCTGCGGTGGTTTATACATATCCAACAGAATTCGTACTGGCACAAAAATTTATCGAAATTTACCAGTACCCAGCATTAGAAAAGACTGAAAAAACAATAAATGAAGTACAACAATTGCTACAAACGCAAACTATTGAAGGACGAAGATTGCAGGCGTATATTGTGGACTTATTTGATCGTCATCATTTTACAATCGAGCTAACTTCTACACTCGAGATGACAGGGATTCTGAAACAATTCTTTATCCCTATTTATGAAGCTATTTTGGCTGAGGACGAATTTTTCAAGCAATGGAACAATCGAGCTTGGCAATGAAGAGAGGGACCCGCAAATCATTTACGGTTTGCGGGTTTTTGCATGGCTATTATTCAGTAATTTATTAGGGGGATACATATGTATGTCTCATGAATGGTTTCTTCTTTTTATTAAAATGTAGCTAAAGTGTATCTGTTGCACGAATAGATAAAGTTGAATCGTATTATGTCATGAAGGAGGTTAGGTGAAAAATATGATAAAGTTTGCTGGCTTAAGTGTGCAAGAAATTGTTCAAACATATAGTGACACCCTCATACGAATTGCTGTGCAACAGACCAAAAATATGGCTGAGGCGGAGGACATTGTGCAGGAGGTTTATATGACACTGATGAGGCAGAACAAGCCCTTTGCTCATGAAGCACATTTAAAGGCTTGGCTCATAAAGGTGACATTTAATAAGTGCAAGGATTATTTTAAGTCCTCACGTGTGAAGAAGACGGTACCCATTACAGACGAAATGGCCTTTATTGCAAAAGAGGAGCAGATGGTTCTTACTGAAATTTTTGAGCTTCCTTCAGAAGAGAGAGTCATTGTTTATTTACATTATTACGAGGGCTATACAACGGCAGAAATTGCTGAGTTATTAGAGATCAACGTAAATACAGTAGGCTCAAAGCTCAGAAGGGCACGAATGAAGCTGAAAACGATTCTAGAAGAGGGGAGCAAAGTATGATGAATGCTTATAAGAATGTGATGAAGCAGATTCATGCTTCTGAGGAATTTAAGCGTAAGATGCAGGAAGAGATGATGAAATATGAAAAGAGGTCCTTTATGAAAAAAGTAAGAATTAGTGTTGGAAGCTTAGTAGCCTGTGCAGTGATTGCTGTCCTTGCTATGGTAAATATAAATCATGAAACACCAATTGATTTGACGGAGAGAATTGTTGCGGACCATTCAGCTCCTGCGGCAAGTGCGCTAGTAAATATCGAAGGGACCATTACGGAAGTAGGAGAAGATGGGCTGAGCTTTACATTGGATAACGGTATGGAAGTAGTCGTGACAGATAAAACCAAAATAGGAATAGATGGACCGACAGCACCACCTAAGGAGGAACAGCTATTTGAGCCTACTTTTAGAGTAGGTAATTTAATTGGCGGCTATACAGAAGATACCTCCTCAAACCCAGTTCAGGCTGCTGCCATTTATACAAATTGGAATTTTGAACATCCATTACGATAAAGATTTAGATGCGCAAAAAAGAATTTCCGAGGGGAGATTCTTTTTTATAGCTTCTGGTTAACTATTTATTCCTTTTTATCCTAAAAACGAGATTGAATAATACTATTTATAAAGAAATGATTATTTTTATACAAAAAAGTATTGTCTAAAGAGAATATTGTCACTATAATTTACGTAATAGTCTCACATTTCCGAATTGCGAAAAATAATACGCATTATGGAAAAAATATCATACTAGGGGGATGGGCTATGAAAAGAAATTTAATGGTGTTGCTTACAATTATGGCAGCTTTCACGCTAGTTTTAGCGGGTTGCGGCTCGAAAGACAATACATCATCAGGTGATGGAGATAGTAAAAAAGTTTATAAGGTAGGTACTGAGGCTACATTTGCACCTATCGTATCTCTTGATGATAAAGGGAATATTGTAGGGATTGATGTGGATGTGTTACAAGCAATCGCGGATGAAATGGATTTTGAAGTGAAGTGGGAAAGTATTGGTTGGGAGCCTGTATTCCAAACAATTAAAAATGGTGAAACAGATATTGGTGGTGCAGGGATTACAATTACGGACGAGCGTAAGGAAACATTTGATTTTACTGAGCCGTACTACGAATCTCAATTATTAATCGTGGTGAAAGAAGATTCAAAGATCCAATCATTGGATGAATTAAAAGATAAAAAGATTTCTGTACAAATTAATGCTACTGGTCATATGGCTGCCAAGAAGCTACAGGGTGAATCTAGTCCCAACATTTTTGCTTTCGAAAATCAACCAATTGCTATTCAAGAGATGCTAAATGGCAACGTAGAAGCGGCGATTGGAGATAATTCAGTTGTTTATGAATATATCAAGGCACATCCAAATGACAAAATCAAAGTAATTAAAGATGATTCCTTCGAAAAAGAATACTATGGTTTCATGGTTCAAAAGGGGAACAAAGAGCTTTTAGATAAGTTAAATGAAGGCCTTAAAAAGATTAAAGAAAACGGTAAGTTAAAAGAAATTACAGGTTCAGACTTTTAGAAATAAATAAACCGTAGAAGCTCACCTCAGGGGGAGTTCTACGGTTTATTTTTTAGGTGCTAGTCTTGCGCTTCAGCAACTGTTTTGACCCGTTCTAAAAATTGTACGACTACTTTGTCCGATGCAAACAATAAAAATAATTTGACGAACCATTTTAACGCATTATTTGTTACGGAATAAGTAAAGGAAGTCTCTGTTTCATTTATTTTATTTAATTCATAGTAAGCCGTAATTTCAAACAAATTAGCGAGTACAAAGCCTACTTTCAATATTTTTTTATCAGGTGTATTCGAATATTCCAATGTTTCTACATCATACGTTTCGATACGTTTTCCTTCTTTATATTTTTGGCGATAAATACTGCCAACCCCTTCTTCTGTTACTTTTACAGGCTTGTTTTCAATTACCTGTGGCATAATCTTCTGCATGTCAGCTAAAGAGCCATCAAGTAATTTCCAAACGTTTTCGATGGGGGCATTTATGTTTATAGTCTTTGTCCATGTTTTCATCCAAACACCTCTACTTTCAAAATTACTTATCTATGCTGTAAATTAAACTAATTAATAAATGTAAGTATACTAAATTTTAACGGTAGCCACATGATTATTAACATTTGAGGAGATAAGGGAGAGAAAAACAAAAAAAGATTGAAGCCAATGTAGCTCCAATCTTTCTTATTTACATATTCATCCTATTAATGGAATAGCTATGTGTTAGTTTTCATCTTTTATTTTCCAATCGTTATAAACGATATCTTGAAGTACATTTTTCAGTTGTACAAATTGCTGCTCTGAGATATTAGATTGCTTCATCACTTGGCGGGACACTTCAGGTAGTTTCCTTCTTACATCTACGCCTTCCTTGGTTAAATATATTTTCATTAATCGTTCGTCCTCCTTAGAACGTTCACGATAAATGTAATTCTTTGCCTCTAATTTTTTTAACAACGGTGTTAATGTTCCTGAATCTAAAAATAAACGTTGGCCCAATTCTTTCACCGTTATCTGTTCGTTTCCCTCTAAAGCTAATAAAGTGATATAGCCTGTATAAGTAAGATCGTAAGGCTTCAATAATAATGTATATTGCCGAGTGATTTCCTTTGATGTTGCATACAAAAGAAAGCACAGCTGATTATCTAAATGATTAGGCATAAAAATCCCCTCTTAAAGTTCTTCTACTATCATTTATATTAAAAATAAAGTTCCTACTTGTCAAACGCAATTAAATTGTGTACAATTCAATTTGTAAAAATTAGATTGTACACAATTTAATTAATAACAAAAGATAAGGGGTTTTCAGTTATGAAAGAATTATACGCAACTACAATGATTAATGAAGGTGGCCGTAGTGGCACATCCTATGCAGAAGATCAATCTTTATCATTAAAAATTGCACCACCAGGCTCCAAATTAGCGGATGTTACAAACCCAGAACAATTATTTGCGGCTGGCTATAGTGCTTGCTTTAATAGTGCATTAGATTTAATCAAACGCCAAAAGAAACTAAAAAATGCATCAACCATTAAAGTAACAGTGAAATTAATGGAGCAAGCTTCTTTTGACTATGTGCTTGCAGTGGAAATCGAAGGGCATATTGAAGGACTAGCAGTGGAGGAAGCACAGGAATTATTAGAGGTCACACATACGGTATGCCCATATTCAAAAGCAACAATGGGCAATATTAATGTAACAATAAAAGCAGTTTAAATTGTGAAAAGAGGGAAACTACATGTTATCAACTACACCATTAAAACAAATTATGCAAATGCGTAAATCTGTTCGTAAATACAATGCAGAGACTAAAATTCCGCGTGAAACAATCATGCAGCTGTTGCAGGATGCTACTTCAGCACCTTCTTCAAGTAATATGCAGCCATGGCGCTTTCTTGTGATTGATGATAAGGAAATTCAGAAGAATATCAACTTCTTTTCATTTAATCAAGAGCAAATCGAAACAGCCTCTGCCATTATTGCTGTCATTGGTGATATAGAGATGTATGTAAATGCTGAGGAAATCTATGAAAAAAACGTGGAGCTGGGCTATATGCCAGAACCAATTGCCAATAAGCTTGCACAAGATGCGCTGACAATGTATGGTTCAGCACCAACAAAAACATTAGAAAATATCGTACACTTTGATGCTGGCTTAGTATCGATGCAAATCATGCTATTAGCGAAGGAAATGGGCTATGATACCGTTCCGATGGGTGGATTTGATAAAGCAAAATTCGCTGAATACATGGAATTACCAGCAAATGAAATTCCTATTTTATTATTAGCCATTGGTGAAGCGGCAGCCCCAGCATATGGTTCTTCACGCCTACCAATAGACCGCATTGTTCGTTTTAATAAATAGTTTCAAGCAATGTCCTTGATACACTTGAGGACATTGCTTTTTTAAAGATTTTTTAGGAGGGAATAGGATGTCTTCATTAACTTTTATTTTAAGCTTAGTCGTAGCAGCTGAGCATTTGTATATTATGTATTTAGAAACGTTTGCAACTACTTCTAAAAGAACAGCAAAAACATTTAGTCTTTCTGAAGAAGCATTAGAAAATGCAAATGTTCAAGTTCTTTTCAAAAATCAAGGCGTTTATAATGGTCTGATTGCGATCGCCTTATTGTATGGATTATTTTTGTCACATCAGCAAACTGAAATTGTTGCCATTTTTTTAATCTTTGTAATCATTGTCGCTTTGTATGGTAGCTTAACAAGCTCTAAATCGATTCTATTAAAACAAGGTGGACCTGCTATTTTAGCACTTATTAGTTTATTTTTCTAAAGGAATCTCTACAATAATAAAAAGATTGAAGTTAATGTAAACTCAACAACAGACATTATACATTATCTCTGTTCTAATGGAAGTATAGTGGAAGACTTATATAATTGTGAGCAAAGATTTCTTTTTAAGGAAGGAAGATAATTAGCTTACGTCTAATATACAGATTGTCCAAAACTTTATTAACAGTCAAAAAGATATATATTGTGATGATTGTCTCTCTGAAAAATTGGATATTAAACCAAGACAACAAATCAATAAAATTTGTAATAAGTTAAAAAAACAGGTCTTTTATAAAGAGAGGTTAAACAATGTTCTTCTTGCGCCAAAGATAGAATTTAGGTAGAGTTTTTCATAACATCCTAACTTTTTAATAAAGGGGTAAAATAGATGATGCTTAAAAATAGAAAAGTAATAGTAACAGGTGCAGCTTCTGGTATAGGAAAAGAAATTGTTAAACAATGTTTAGATGAAGGTGCTTCAGTACTTGCTTGTGATATTAATGAAGACGCCTTAAGGGAATTAAAACAATCAATGAATGTCCCCTCAGATTTGTATACATATCAACTAGATGTAAGTATTTATGAAGAAGTAGTCAATTTTTTTGGAAATTTGGAAAGAGAACATTGTGATGTAGATAGTTTAGTTAATAATGCAGGGATTTATTTGGGTAAGAATATACTGGATTATCAAACCGAGGAAATTGATAAAGTCATAGATATAAACTTAAAGGGATGTATTTATTTTTCTCAAATGTTCGGGAAATATCTACTTCAGAGCGAACGTAAGGGAGTCATCGTGAATATGTCTTCTGTATCAGGTATGGAAGGCAGTTCAGATGCAATATATGGACTCTCAAAAGCTGCTATATTGGGATTAACTAAAAGCTGTGCAGTGAATTTCTCACCATACATCAGAGTTAATGCCATTGCCCCTACAATGGTAAACACTCCTATGATGGATGCAATACCTATTTGGAGAAAAGAGGAATATTTAAATCATCAGCTCATCGATACACCTGTAATGCCTGAAGATGTTGCTGATACTGTTATTTTCCTCTTGTCAGATAGATCAAAGCATTACACAGGTGCGACATTTGATATTAATAATGGTGGATATCTAAGGTAGTTCAAAAACTTATTCAACTGTTTTGCCAAACTAATTATTTACTCATAAATTTGGCGCTTTTCTCAAATAAGGAAAGCGTCTTTCCTCATGGAAATAAAACAAATGGGATGTTGAGTTGTTCATTAGAAGTTGTTCAATGAAAGGAATCGTTACATAATGATTTTTGATTAGGGAGGGGTTAGTTCTGTTGATCAAAATGTAGTTCGCCAGTCGAAGAGGCTTGTGCTCAAATATTAATGCCATTTTGAAGAATCACTTTCAGAAGAAATACATATAAATATGTACCCCTAGGTCAATGAAAAAGGTACTTTTGCAATGCAGAGACAAAAGTACCTAAAAACTTCTATATTAGGGTTTTAAAACCACTTTAATGCAACCTTCTTGCTTTGTATCGAATATTTCATAAGCATGTTTTGCTTTTTCAAGTGGGAGGACATGTGTAATGATATCACCGACATTCACTTTTCCTTCAGCCATTAAGTTATAGACATGGGGCATGATATGAACAACTGGAGCTTGTCCAGTACGAATCGCTACATTGCGTTGGAATATATCTCCAAGTGGGAAGGCGTTGTATCGACCGCCGTATACACCGGTAATTTGGATTGTTCCTCCTTTACGTACAGCTTGACTGGCTATGACAAGGGCTCCCATAGCACCACCTTGAAGTTTTACCCCACTTGCAAGAAATTCTAAAGGCGTCATTTTTCCGCTCATCCCTACACAATCAATGACAACGTCTGCACCGCCCTTGGTAATCTCTTTCAAGTATTCACCACAATTTTCATGGTCTTCAAAATTAACGATTTCCACGTTATTTGTCTTCTTTGCATGTTTAAGACGATACCCGATGTAGTCAACTGCGATTACTCTTTCTGCTCCTTTCAGCCAAGCAAATTTTTGTGCTAGCAGTCCAACAGGTCCGCAGCCAAGAATAATAACAGTATCTCCTTTCTTTACACCAGCATTATCTACACTCCAAAAAGCAGTAGATGCGGCATCGGCAAGGAGAACAAGACTTTCATCAGGAACTTCTGATTTCTCTGGAATTTTGAAAGGGATAAAATTACCATAGGGCACTCGCATAAACTCTGCCTGTCCTCCTAGAAAACCGCCTGTTGTGTCTGAATAACCAAAGTAGGCACCCATTTCGCCATTATCGTTTGAATTATCACATTGACTTTCCAGATCATGATTGCAGTACCAGCATTCCCCGCATGCAATATTAAAAGGAATGACAATCCGGTCACCCTTTTTAACCTTCGTCACATCTTTTCCAACTTCTTCTACAATACCCATTGGTTCATGACCAATGACATAATCTTGTCCAAGATTCGGAATCATACCATGAATCAAATGCAAGTCTGACCCGCAAATGGCAGTAGTGGTTAAACGAACAATAATATCATCGGCTTTTTTATTTTAGGGTCTTGTACTTCTTTAACCTCAACATTTTTTACACCTTGAAAAGTGACAGCTTTCATTAAAAAAATCCCTCATTTTCGTTTATTTTTTCGGTGGGGTAGGGAACATTCCTTTTCGATTCATATCTTTAGGGAATAAATCCAACTGGGCAATACTAATCGCATTTTCTGCTGATTTAATATCCAGTTCCTTTTGACCTGCAAGATCATAAGGTTTCAGCCATTCTTTTTTTACCATCAGTTCAGAAATTTCGAAATATAAATCGACCATGACATCCAGCTGAGTTCTCAAGATTTTCTGAAGAGCAGGAGAAGCTGTTTCTGTTAAGGCAATTGAAAGATTACGAATACCCGTTTTGGTTGTAAGTAAAAACTCAAGAGCAATCCCCGAATCAGTTAGTTCAGGCATTCCAACTGAATTTATAGGATCTAAATAGTCTTGCATACAATTGTCCTCCTAATATTCCAATTCCGATTTTGAGTAGAGCTTAACCATAGCAGTGAGTGCCGGGGTAGATAATTTTACATTTTTGTCCAATAACGCTCTTAAATCATCATCAAAGACCACACCTTGACTCAGCTTCGATTTAAGTAAACTAGTTGTCATAAAGTTAATGACTTCATGAAATTCCATGGTTTCATGAAGTGCTAATTTTTTCTCAAACACGTAATTCGCACCTCCATAATTTTCTTTAAAAAGTCTTCCCTGTAGCAAGTCTATTTATGCAAATTCGCATTGGATTAAATCTAAGACTATATTGATAGCTAGAATCTGATTTAAAGTTGAATTTCCTCCATTCTTTTCACTCAACCCATTTATTACACCCTATGTGAAAATCGTAATACCAAAATTCAAGACAAATGTGGGGTGTCAATTGCAAATCATAGCTTAATTTTTTACACAAAAAACGCTTGAAACCTTATGAAAATTGGTTTTATGCGTTTTTCTCTTTGTCTAAAGAAAATGCGGAAATGCACTGAATAACGTATAAAATTATGTATGAAAAAATATTAATGTTTGCCATTTATATAAAAAAACCTAAAAGCTGCTATAACAGGCTTTTAGGGCTTTGTTGGGTACATATTTCAAAATAAAAAAATTAGTGTGTGAAACATTAAATAAATGACAAAAGTATTGATTTATCAACGTTTGAACGGACCTTTTACATTAATTAGCCCCGCCGCTAGCCCCAGTTCCGCAATTTAAACTTCTACTGAAAACCTCCACTGATTGTTCTTCTAACTCTTTCATTACGTGGCCGTAAATTTCATAAATCATTGCTGGAGTATTTCCTAAGCGCTGAGCAATTGCTTTTACGTTCTGTCCGCTATTTAATAAAATTGTTGCATGGGTATGACGTAAACCATGAAAAGTAATTTTTGGTTCTCCGTCATTGTTTAATATACCAGCTTTTAAAATCGTATCTCTAAACATTTTATGAATGGCAGCACCATGCAATAGGTTATTGAAAGTATTAATAAATACAAATAACTGATCATCTAATTGTTTGCCATGTTTTAATAAAATTTGTTTACACCATACTTGGTATTTTTTTGATTGATCAATGACAAGATCATCCACCAAAATTCTTCGATAACTATTTTTAGTTTTAGGGGTACGCGTACCAATATCATCACGTGTTCGTTCAATTGTAATTATATTATTTTTGAAATCTATATTTTGCCACTGTAAACCACAAATTTCACCTTTGCGCATACCTGTATAGACGGCTATCAACAAAAAAGTATAACCCGTAATATCTTCATACTTTTTTGCTGTGTGGAGAAATATATTTAATTCTTCGATTGTTAAATAGTTGTAGGTTTCTTTCAAATTGAGGTTTTTGATTAGTATGTTAAATCCTGACAAAGATAAATAAGTGTTGTTGAAATTAAATTAGATGTGCTCATTTTTATTGTGAAGTGTGTGTTGTATCTTTAAAGCAAAGTTTAACCGCTTGTAAGAAAGTTGTACTGTGGTGAATACCGTTTATAAAAAAGATGAACTTTTTTTTTAGATCTTAGAATGATAATTTATAAAATTTGATAAAAAATATGTTATATGCAGGATTTTCCCTTATTCAGCAATCGGGCCATATTGTTGAGGAAAACTCTTACGTATTCATATAGAATAATAACTGAGTTTGTGAAGGATTACACTTAAGCAGACGAGCAGGTTAGTTAAAGAAAAGGCTCAGTTATTAGAGAAAATTACTAGCCCTAATTTTTTGCAACAGGGGGACAATCTTTTCATTTTCTTTTATATGGCGAATATACAAATCCACAGTAGGTAAGAGGAAACGATCAAAATGAAATAAATTGAACAGCCCTTCCGTTACTTCTTTATGAACTATAGACTTGGGTAAAAATGCCATTCCTAAACCATCTTTAACAAATTGCTTTATAATGTAACTCTGCGAGATATTCAATTTTCGAATTGATGGAAATTGTATATCTAATAAAGCCTCGATTGATATCGCTTCTTCTAAATGTCCTGTAAACAAAGGATAGCTTTCAAATAACTTATATAACTGCATAACTTTATCCAATTTAGTATCTTGATTATTAGGATAAATAAGTTGTAATGGACTAGAATATAATTTTTCTGAATGAATAATCGATTGCTTACTAGTGCCAATGCAGATAGCTAAATTAGCCTCATCTTTTAAAATTAGTTCATCCATTTTTTTTGAATCTTCTACAATAATTTCGATTTCATATTCTAGATTCTCTGTAGAAAATTGTAAAAGTATATGTGGTAGATTTGTTTCTACTAATATTGGTGATATCGCAACTTTCAGAAGAGTACGCTTTTGAACGGAATAGAGATTGAGTTCTCTTTTACTATCTTCTATTTTTTTCAATATATCCTTTGCCAGAAAGTAATAAAATTGTCCCTCGTCCGTCAATGTAAGTTGAGTATGTTTTCGTTCGTATAAAGATATCTGTAAACTTTCTTCTAACAGATGAATATGAACAGTAATACTGGGCTGTGATATATAAAGCTTTTCTGCTGCTAAACGGAAATTCCCACATTCAACAGCGGTAACAAATGATTTTAACCATTTTATCTCCATATGTACCTCTTTTAATTAAAATTATTAATCAATTTCATTATATTTAATTAATTTATTTGTTTTAACAATAATTGTACACTAAAAACACAAAAGAGAAAGAGGTGTTTTAGATGGAAAGATTAGCGAAAATTTTTAAACGATTTAGCGAACTTGAAGCACAAAAAAGTAGCCCACTTTATGCCTATTGGAGTAAGGAAATTGCAGAAGATAGAGAACTACTCACATTGATGCAGTCAATTCCAGGTTCTCAACCCAAGCCTAATATGTTTTTTGCAAGTGTCCAATACTTAGCTTTTAAAAAGAATCATCCACTTAAGTCCTATTACTCTATATTTGATCGGTCTGAAAACTATTTAGAAGCAAGTTTTTTTACCTTAAAAGAATTTGTTCGTCTTAATGAAGAAGCATTAGTAGAATGTTTTCAAACAAAACTTGTTCAGACGAATGAATTGAATCGTAGTTCGTATTTATATCCGATTTTTAGTGAAATAGCACATAAAACCGAAAAGCCTTTAACATTAATAGAAATTGGTACAAGCGCGGGATTATTATTAAATCTAGACCATTATAAATATGAGATTAAAGAAACTGAACAAATTCTTCATTTTGGTGATTTTGAAAGTAGTGTCGTGGTATATGCTGAAAATATTGGAAAGTCATTAACTGCTATTAAACCTTTTGAAGTGAGTGAGCGGGTTGGAATAGATTTAAACATAGTGGACCTTAACAAAGAAGAAGACTATGAATGGATGCAAGCACTCATTTGGCCAGAACAAAAAGATCGTAAAGAGTTATTAAGAAAGGTGTCCCAACTTAATAAAAATATTTCAAAAAAACTATATGCAGGAGACTTTTTACAGTTAATCCCGTCATTTATAAAAAATATTGATGACGGTACACAAGTGATAATTTTTCACACACACGTGGCCAATCAATTTAATGAATCATTGAAAATCAATCTATTAACAATGATTAATAATATGAGTGAACAGCATCCTATTTATCATGTATACAATAATATGTTTGATCGTCATTTGCATATTGATTATATAACTCATTCTAAAACCGAAGAAAAAAAGATTATAAAAGAAATAGATGGTCATGGTAAACATTATGTGTGGGAATAAATAAAAAGGTAAGTGGTCTTTATTAGAATTGAAGAAATGTAATTAAACTAAAGGCTGCTTAAGTGAAAGAATAATAAGTTGAGTATTTTATCGTTATTCAACAATCGGGCGCTTTACTTGAAAAAGGAAAGGATCTTTTTTACATTTAAAGACCAGATTGTGGAGTAAATAAACACATATTTATATAGTGCATTCAAAATTTTTAAAGAGTACACTTGAAATATAAGAGAAATTCTATTGAACATTAGAAATAATAGTTGGAGAGACATAGTATGAAAAAGGAAATAACAATCGAAGATTACAACCCGAATTGGTCCAAACAATTTGATGAAGAAAAAGAAAAACTAAAGGAAATATTAACTGACAAATATATATCAATTGAACATATAGGAAGTACATCTGTTGAAGGTTTATGTGCAAAACCAATTTTAGATATCGCTATTGGAGTAAATGATTTAGAAATTGTGAGTGAATTCATCGAGCCTTTAAAACAAATTGGGTATGAATTTGTATATCATAAAGAATTTCCTCAAAGGCGTTTCTTTAGAAAGGGACAATGGGGATCTGGGACTCATCATATACATTTTTATCAATATCATGGAGAACATTGGAACAATCAAATTTTGTTCAGAAATTATTTAAGAGTGAATCCTGATGTTCTAAAAGAATATCAAAAATTAAAGATTAATTTGGCAGAAAAGTTTCGTTTTGATAGAGCTTCCTATACAACAAATAAAGCTCCATTTATCCAGAATGTATTACAAAAGGCTAAAGAGGAAAATGAACAGAAATGATTTTTTTCACTAAAGAGGGCTTTAGTTGGAAAACAATCTTCAACAATCGGGCGCTTTTCTTGAAGATCATTGAGTTGCTTAGGCAGCTCTTTTTTTCTTAACTCAAATAACGGAGCAGTTTAGTTCAACAATTGAGGCAGATTGTTATAAAGATTAGCATAAAAACCCCTTATTTTATGAATAATAACTATTCGAGGGGTGATGAATCAAGAATTATTTAAGAGTTATTATTTACTTGTGTTTTTTAGGAATATTGATACACTCTCAAATATCATTTGCTGAAACAAATGAGGAAGTACCCTTTTTAATTAACAATGGTAAATGTCCGAACTCGCAAAGCTTGAGACATATCAGTTCAGATAAAGGTCTTATAAATGCATTAAATACAATTATTCCTGAGGTTTATAAAGAAGATAATTATAAAGGTTGGAAAATAGAAACCATAGCACATCTTTCAAAAGCACCACATCCGGAAGCTTATTATGCAATGGCGAAACATTATTGCGGGGAGGAAATAGCTAACAATTCTTGGTTTGTGGAAATGCTGTTTCCGAAGTATTTACCGGCATATGACGCATCCCACAGACAAATTTTTGTGACCAAAAATAAACAAGGCCAATGGTTTGCTTGGTTTAGATTTCATTAACCTTTTCACAAACGGACGCAAATGTTGAATAAACTTCACTTTTCTTCTTCAACTAAACCAGCTAATAGAAGGTTAATCGTTATTCAATTAAAGGGCGCTTTTCTGAAATAGGAAAGCGTCTTTCTTCATGGAAAGGGCCCTTTAATTGAATAACACTTCTAAATTAAAAATAAGATTTTATGTTAAGCTTGATGTGAGTTGTGAAACAATGTACTTAAGCTAACGGAGCAGTTTAGTTGAAGAAGTGGAAGATTATTTTAAGCAGGTATACCAAAGTGGAATTTTAAATTTCATCTCTATATTGAATGAATTTTTGATAAAAAATGTACAGTAAAGATATTTCCTAAAAACTCAGTCATATTGAAAAATCCCCAGTTTTATACTGGAGAACTAATTATTTGACGGTTTAATCAGGCTTAATAAATACTTATTATTTTTTCTGGATGATATACATGTAATGGCGGGGGTACTAGGCGCCAAGCTGTTGCGGATTAAATTGAAGAAAAGCTGCAGCTGTCAACTAGCGCCGCAGCTAAGTGCGTGCGATACACTCAATATTAATATGTGCAATTTAAGGTTATCTATACATAAAAAAGCCGCAGCGAGGGAAGTAGCTGAAGCATAGATATTAACTGAACAATATGAGGGAATTAATAAATATGGTAATCCTCTACCTATTACGAATAACCAAGAATTTGTGAAGAATCATACTTTAACTAACGGAGAGCGATTGCCCGATAAATAGTGGTTGATGATCTCTACGAAATAGTGTTAAGAATCCCAACACTCATCTTTGTAATTCTTAATTAGTATAGGTTTCGGGAAAGTTACGCAGTTAATCAATAACATGAAGAAAACGGCAACCAGCTCAAAAGAGTTTGGTTTTTTGTCTAAACCTATATAGCCTTTCTCACATTTTTATTTCCGTATAATTTCTGTTGCTTTATAAATTAAATATATTATTTTCCGTCTTTTCCCGTATTCACATGAAATGAAACTTAATCAGTGGGGCATTCTTTATCACCCATTGATTATTTAAGGAACTTTGGTACGCGGGATAAAAAGACACTTTACTTAAATTTATGAGT
Organism: Lysinibacillus sp. LK3; assembly: GCF_001043675.1. NCBI lineage: Bacteria > Bacillati > Bacillota > Bacilli > Caryophanales > Bacillaceae > Lysinibacillus > Lysinibacillus sp. LK3. The sequence goes on along the minus strand of NZ_LDUJ01000023.1, from coordinate 47,839 downwards.
TACCATTTTTTCGAGCAGCCGCTTCATCTAAAATCTCTTCTCGAAAACCACTCATACTTTCTTCCCTACGTGCATTTTTTTGCTTAAGTGCCTTTCGCTCGTTTTCATCAACGTAAGCCATCATTTCTTCTGCAGCTTCCATATTTTCCTTAGTATTTTTCATCATATCTTGAAGCTTTTCAACATTATCTGATCGATTATCTGGCTTTGGGGTATTTTTCTCCATTTTACTTCCTCCTTCTTTTAAAGTCACAAGATTTATCGTCCCCGATTTAACTAAAAATATTCAGTGCAATAAGTGGAATTTTCTTCAAAAACAAATCTTTGTAAGTAATAGGTCCTCACGTTAAGTTGTAAAGAATATAATTCACGATAAATGGATATAATCAGCATGAATAAACGGAAAAAAATTATGACTAGATAAAAAGAAAATGAGGCGGTAGTGACATGTCTATGGAATGGTTTAACAGAGTAACTGGTGAGCTTCAAGATCATTTGAAATCGATTTGCGAAGAATATGACCAAATCGGTCATATGAATATCAATCGAGGTTCAAAACATCCCCGAATTGAATTTTTTATCTCGACAGAAGATGACGACAGGGTTTACTTTTGCACCCTCCTCTTTGATCCGTATAATGAAGAATTTTACTTAGAAAGCTTTGATATGACGCTTCAACAACCTACAAGAATTATTTTGGATGATATTACTGATGTGATTGAAGCTGTTCATGAAAGTTTTCATGAATTTATTGACGAAGATAGTGAAGTCTTTTATGTAGATGATGAAGAAGAATATGAAGTTCTAGATGATGAAATTACTCTTGAAGAAATTGATGTGGAATGGGAAACTCCGGAAGTCCCGGCTTATCAAATTGAAGATAATCTTGAAGTAACCTATCAGTTTGGGGTAGATAGAGCTAATGGAGATGGCGTTCTGCGAAGAGTCAATCGGATCTGGACAGAAGACGGGGAACTCTTCGAAGATGAAAGTACCTTGTCATTTAAAAAAGAAGAGGCAAGTACCATTATCGCCATGATTGCGAGCCATATGGATACTATGACTGGGTATGAAGAAATTATAAACGAATAGGAATAACTGGGCAAAAAGTTGCCCGGTCCTTTTTTGTCTATTTGACTTCAGAGCTTCATCGTTTAAAGACTTAAGGAAAATAGGTCAACAAGGGAAATTGGATAGCTCTTGGACAAGACAATAAGATATATCTTTACTCACCGAATGAAGAAGTAAATAATTTTGAAACTACACATTTTATCACTTATCTGAAGTTGAGATAGTTATTGGAAACATAGACATGAAAGAACGTAATGATCTTTCATTTTCTGTGGTGTAGTGTTGATTTTACGCAACATGTGGCGCTTTCCTGGAATAAGGAAAGTGCTTTTTTTCATTAAAGGGCCATTTAGTTGTATAAGAGTATTTGACATATATTATGGAGCTTATGCATATCGAATGGTTTGATATACTCGAGTCCTATTCCATCATGGTACTATGATGGAATGGCTTTGGTAATTAATGTTTGATTTGATCGATAATGTCGAATAAAGCTTAGTTGAATAGCTCCTTCTGATCAAGCATCGTCGCATGTCCAGCATTTGGTATGGAGTAAAATTGTTTCATTGCGCCTTGAGTTAATCAAAGTATGTGTGAGCGAGAGAATAAGGAGTTTGCCAGTCATCCTCGCCATGGATATAGAATACTGGAACTTGATAGTCTGAAGTTATCATGTTCAGATCATAGTACTTTCTAGTACATCGCTCATTAACATGTATTTAATATCTTTGAACGAATAATTTATTTCGCATTATAATTCTAAAGAAGATTGCCCTAATGGTCGTTTTTTATTTTTCCACACTCCTGAAGATAGACCTGTTTCAGTTAAAGACATTATTTTATCTGGCAGAATTCAATATAATCATCCTGAAGGTATTACTGATGAATATACAAAGAAAGTATTCGATAATCTAGCTTATAATTTTGATAGTGATGTAGATGATGAAACTGAAAAAATGTTCAAATTAGAAGAGGGGAGAATTCTTGCCTATAATATTATAAAATTACTTAATTGGACAACTTGTAAGGGAAAGTTTGAAAAGGACATGATTTTACTATTTGATTCAAATTTTGAATCAATTAAAAGAACAATCCTTGATGATAGAACATATGAATTAAGCGAACGTAAACGTCTTTTGTCATATTTAAGGTCATTTTCAGCTTTAAAAAATAATATGAAAATTGAAAGTACGCAAGTGGTAATAGAAAAACATGATTCTATCGGAGTAAAAGCTGAAATGGCAATAAAGGAAATTAAAGGAATATTAGTAAATGGAAATAATAAATCTAGTAAAGAACTATTGTATATTTGTGAAGCAAATGATGTGAAAATATATAATTATAATTAATCTTTTAATTCTCAATTATCGGGCGCGGTTGTTGAACAACATAGGAAGAAAAAAATAATCAATCTTTTTTATAAAAATCAAACTTAGTATTACATAATAAGACTCCATTTTGAACAATCTTTTTTCAAAATGGAGCCTCTTTTATTTATAGAAAAATGCTGGTTAGTGAGATGTTTTTAATCAAACTATATTACAAAGCTACAGAGAAAAATGGTGGGATCAATGAATACCCAGATTATAAGTAACAATTCGTAAAAGGAATCTGCGAGAAAAGGAAATAAAATCCTTATTAAACATAACGGTATGCTTTTAACAAGCAAGAGACAAATCACGTCTTTTTATTCAGCATCTGGCACAATTCTTGTACAAGGAATTTTGTATTGTTTAGTTATTATAATCAAAAGTGGTTCGATTACTTGAAAAAAATTGTGCAATAAAAAAATTACCCTTCAACACCTTAAGAGTAGAAATCCTTTATTTATATTTAGTAAGCCAGTAAATTAATTGGTCATAGTTACTTGAGAACATAACATTGTCTTTGGTATTAGATTGTTTAAGGTGAATTAGAATATCTCCTTCTTCTAATAAAAAAGCGACTGCAATTGTGTTCTCTAATATTTTATTAGTGAAAAATTTGTCTTTCCACAATTTTTGTACAGAAAAATGTTCTGGAGTATAACCTTTACGATTAACTAACAACTTATACTTTTTTTCTTGCCTAATAAATGAATAGCATGTTTTCTCAAATGAATTAAACCAGCTGTTTACATCAGCAAGGGTTATGAAACCAGTCAAATTCGTAATAATAATATCTTCAGAAATGGATGTACTTATATTTTTAACAGTCAATTAAACAACAACTCCTCTTACAATTATTATAAGATAAATAATGGAAATTGGTATTAATTTTAATGTTGCACAGTTGGAATAATGTATTCCAATCGGGCACTGTTCTGAAATAAGGAGAGCGACGTTATTCATGAAAAGTGCCATATTCATGAATTACTAATTAGATTATATACCAAAGATATTGTGAACAAATGTACTTAAACCAACGAGGCAGGATAGTAGTATTCATTATAAAAACAAAAAAGCCCACTATTTGAAGTGGGCTGAATTAAGATCCAACAATAAAGCTTAATAGACTACTCAAGGTGTTAATCGATTGATGTCTCGTGGAAAAGCACTTGCCTCCCGAACGTTTGTTAATCCAAGGAGTTTGGCTGTTAAACGTTCTAGTCCAATAGCAAAACCTCCATGCGGTGGAACACCATATTTAAATGTGTTTAAATAATTTTGGAAGTTTTCCTCGTTAAGTCCTTTTTCTCTGAATGATGCTACAAGCATTTCATATTCATGAATTCGTTGGCCTCCAGATGTGATTTCTAGACCTTTAAATAAGAGGTCAAATGACTTGGTTAATCCGTTTTCCGCAGGCATTGTATACATGGGTCTATTTTCTTTCGGGTACTCTGTAATAAAGACAAACTCACTCCCCGTCGTATCTTTTATATATTTTGCAATCAGTTTTTCTCCTTCGGTATTTAGGTCACCATCTGGCATTTCTTTTTTAAAACGATTCTTTAAAATTTCTCTTGCTTCATGTAATTTTAGTTTTGGAATATCAGTAATAGTTGGAATCTCAATATTCAAAAGCTTTAACTCGTTTTCATTTTTTTCTTTTACTTTCTCAAACATATATTTTATAATTTGAGTTTCTAGCTCCATTAATTCCTCATACTCTTCAATAAAAGCCATTTCAAGATCCAGAGAGATATATTCATTTAAATGTCTTGATGAGTTGTGCTCTTCTGCACGGAAAACTGGTCCAATTTCAAATACATACTCAAGACCTGAAGCCACCATCATTTGTTTATAAAATTGAGGAGATTGTGCAAGGAATGCGTCTTTCCCAAAATAATTTAAATTAAAAACATTGGCGCCGCCCTCCGCACCTTGAGAAACAATTTTTGGTGTAAAAATTCTGATAAAATCCTTATTTGTTAGATATTCACGAAATGCCTCTTCAAGAGTTGCTTTTATTTTAAAAATTGAAGCGATTTTTTCATGACGGAGTGATAATACTCGATGATTTAAAAGGTTCTCAAGTCCTGTGTTTACTTCTTTTTTATTTACCTCAAAAGGTAGTAAATCATTTTTGTTTATCACTTTCACTGATTTTATTAGCAGTTCAACGCCAAGTACTGTGTTATTTGTTGGAACGATTTTTCCGATAACTTCTATAACACTTTCTGTTTCTATAATGACGCCAGCAAGTTTTCCTTCTAAAACACATTGCAGTTCACCAGTTCGCTCTCTTAGTACTATAAAACTGATATTTCCAAGATGTCTTATTTTTTTTACCCAACCTTGGACTTTTACCATTTCTCCCACTTTATTAATACACTCTTTGGTAAGTGTACGTTTTAGATTTGTATGCATGATTTTTCCTCCTAAATTTTTTAACTTTTTTCTTTTATCATCATCGTCATCATCCACGGACACTCACCTCCTTTAAATATAAAAAGCTCCCGCCCCTGACAATTTGTCAGGGACGAGAGCCTATCTCGCGGTACCACCCTAATTGCTGCATTCACAGCCAACTCAAAGCTTTTTAACGGTTGCAAACCGTCTATCCTTACTTTTTTCAGGATAACACTCACAGGTGTCTTTCAATCATTATTTAACACAATCTTTTCAGCTACCGATTGCTCTCTTTCGTTAAAGGGAATGACATACTTTGTCTGTTCTTCGTTTTTTTAATAATTAAAAGTCATTATACCCTTACTTTTTTTCATTTTCAATAAAATTGTTAAATTTTACTACTAGTTTTTATATTTAAAAGATTTTGGCAATAGAATTTTTTTTAGTAAACGTATTCCAGCTTCTCGAAAGAGGTCTAAAGATGGACATTATACAAAATTCGATTACTAAATTTGAAATTTTGCTTACAATATTAGCCCCAACAAGCCCCGAGATAGTCCCATAATGAGCCCCAACTGTGTGCATTATTTTGCGTTACTATGCAATGTAAAGGAAAAATGAAAAACCCCAAAAGACTGCATATAACAGGCTTTTAGGGCTTTGTAGGGTACATATTACAAAATATAAAAATTAGTCCGTGAAACATAAAGATGATAAGTAACCTAACATTAATAAAAGACCAATACCCATTGCGATGCTCATGCTTTGTACCTCCTTTAAAAAAACGACACATTATTCATAAATATTGTACAATGAATTATAGAAATATGAAACCTTTTAATGGCGAGAACGTATATAATAATAGGAGAATTACCAATTTGTACATAAAGAGTAGGTGACAATAAATGAAAACGTGGGTTAAGAAAAGTATAGTCATCATGGTTGCGTTTTTAACATTTGGTTTAATAACGCCTACACATGAGATTTGGGAAGCATTTGATCAAAATCCTTCGAACCGTGCATCCATCGGCCCTTCATCAGGGACAAGCACTGCTTTAGCTGCTGAGCATGATGACAGCAGTGACGAGCAGCTACAGATACAAGAGGAAGCGATTGATTATAATGCCTTACTGGTGGATGCAGCTAGAGAACAATCGTACATAAAATTTGGCACAAAAATTGGTCCAAAAATTAGCAATGAATTCGACAGCATCATCTTCCCTAAAATGGAGGAAGCCATTGCAATGACAGTGGCTAATCTTGATGATCAAACTGCTGCATCTTTAACCATCTCTGAAAGGCCAAGTGGTAATTACGGTGAGAAAATTTTCAATGTCATCAACAATGAAACAGGCACAGATTTAATTCGTTTCCATGTGCGCACAGAAAAAAGACCGCAGGAAGGCTACTACTACAACTTCCATTACCACAGTGTCGAGGACAACTTCATGGCACACAACAACCTTGGCGATATCTATTGGGAAAAAAACACACCACCTAAGTGGTTGTCATAATAAGTACGAAACACTCGTTTACATGACGAGTGTTTTTTTGTGAATATCTCAGCGTTTGTAAAATGTCATTGAGTTATAACTTTTAATTTTTCAGAGTGGGGGAGGTAGGGGAAAGCATGTATCCTAAAAAGTACCCCAAATTTTTCATTTTTTGATTTTCTTAGATTTATCAATTGAATTGTAGCGATAGCTGATATCAATAGCTACATTGAGCACTTTCGATTGAAGGTGCTTTCCTTCAATTTGAACAGGACTTGTGTTTATGATTGATTACCCGATATGCAAGTCCCTTTGTTATGCTTTCACAGCCTCTCCCGTAACTCCACATAGGGCTTTATAGCACCATTTAGAGAACCATATAAAAGAAAGGTGACTTTTAAAGTCACCTTTTCACTTATAGATAGCAATTTATTTATTGAATATTTGCTCATAACGGTGGAAGAATGCCACAGCGTGCGCTCTTGTTAGAGAATCATTTGGTTTAAACTCTGCATCCGTTTTAGTAGTTGTTAAATCGAAGTCACGTAGAAACTGGATGGCCTCTTTCTGAGATACTGTTTTTCCATAATGCATAGATGCTAGGATACGAGCAAAATTACCACGTGTGATGTCTTTGACTGCATATACCTGTTTAGACGCTGATATACCACCTAGCGTTGGTAGAGCGTACTTACTTGCTAGTTGATAGTTTACATCTGCACTCCATGAAGAACTAGGTTTTGTTGAAGCTAATTCATCAGACTTAAAGTAACGGAAAAGTACAGATAACATCTGATTTTCTGTTAAATTCGTGTTTGGTTTCAGTAAGTTTTCGTATTTCTTTGTTGCAGGGTTGTATACGTTTGGATAACCGCTGATAAGTCCTTTGTTTACTGCCCATTGAAAATCCTCTGCCCAGTACTGGTCTGCCTTGTAATCAGCGAACTTTGATACATCTATACTACCTACTGGAGTTGTAGGAGTTGTAGGTGTTGATGCTGAGTAGTTTAAATAACTTGATGCTACATACCCCTCTGTCCCGTCATTTCTTTTCACAGGATACCAAACAAAATGGTTTTTCTTCGTTGATACGGCTTCATATTCAAAAGGACCCGTAATGGTAACAATTTCGCCTGTACGTAAAGTACCCATAGAAGGACTATCCGTAGTAGGTCTTGTCCTAACTGTTACATTAGTTGTTGCACTAACTTTTTGATTTGCTTTAAAAAAGTACTTTGATTTTGTTAAAGGTAAATCAAAATCATAGTTCATCGCTGAAAATTTAATATTTTCCCTGCTGTTAGAGTCATATTGAAAATGTTCGCGTGTAAAAGGCAGCTCTGTTAAGTCTATTAATTCTAATCTCTCAATAATTTGGAGAATTTTTTCTTGATAGGCATTTGCATTTCTTTCCCCAGTTGCTTGGACAAATGGACTATTTACCGGCTTAGTACCGTTATAAGCCATGATAGCGAAGTACCAATGTTCCAATATATCTCTTTCCCCACTGTTGATGCTAGGCAAATCCTTCCGCTTAAACATATCATCTAGAGTCTCCACACCAGCTCGAATATTATAGACAATATCGCTTTTTAGTCTATCTTGATTGTAGTCAGCTTGATTTGTAATTTGCATAATGCCAATTCCATTATCAGCTGTCACAATCGCTTTACCATTCATATCGAAATGACGCCAATTTCCACTTTCACCTTCCGCTATTGCCTTCACAATTTCAGGAGGAACATTATAACTCAGTGCTGTTTCGGTTAACAAACAGTTCATTGTGGAATAATCAGGGTTGACCTTCGATGCCGAATCATACTTACATGTATTTGCAATATCATTAGCTAATACATTTTTATCTATATTTATAGTTAGAGAGAGGGCACCAATGACAATACCACTAATCAATGGTTTCAATATCTTTTTCATATCTGGTTATTACACTTCCTTTCATATTTTCCAAAGTTAAAAGATTCAGATATATGTTATCATAAACCCAATATTTGGGATAGGGGTAATATTCAATGTTTCTTTCATTTAACAGGGGAGAGTGATAAATGATAGCCCTAACATATGATTCGGGGAAAGGGGTGTTAGTGTAACAAAATCTGTCATTTGGAGTATATGTATCAGTAAGTCAGCCGAATCTGCTTCTACGGGTTTTTATATTCATGCAGATTATAGTAGGTGGAGTCGTGTATATGGTGACAAATTATAAAGAAGTAAAATACAACGTTGCTGGAAAATTTTTTCAACAACTTATAAAAACTATCCATAGGCTGATAGAACTTATGAAAAAATATTATATGAATACTAAAAAATAAAAAGATGCAAAAGAAGATTTGGTTAATACCCTCATCTTCTTTGGTGGAGGAACAAATATGATAAAAAGATCCATTTTGTTATTTTTAGTTACTTTCCTTCTGTTAACTGGGTGCAATGAACGAAATCAAGACAATATTTCTTTCCCTGTATTTAATTGGAATGGTCATAATTATATTGTTACTAATGAACCGATCCCAAATGATAAAATAGAAGAAAAAGTCGGAGAAATAAAAGAACAAACAACAGATTTACCTACAAAGCACGAAGAGGGTTACAGGCTGAATACCGGAACGAATATATATAAAATAAGGGCTGTGGAAATTACGAATGATATTGATAGCAATATGGCGATAGAGATAGAAGGTGAATATAGAGTAGCGAGAATAATTGTTGACATAAAATAATAGTATCTAGCTTATGCCATTTGATGCTCATTTTTGGAGAAAAAGTTACACACCTATAATATTTTGATAAATTAAAGGATTCACATACACAAAAAAACTCAAACCATTTTTGTCTGAGTTTCAGTACAAAGGGTATTGGTTAAGCGAAATATGCTGATTGATGAAATAGTTAAATGACTGGGATGGACTTAGTATTTATTAAAAGGAAAAATATCATGGGCAAACTCCTCTCTTATGTACAAACGAATATGACCTAAAAAACATAAAATATTCTAATCGAAATAATAGAAGGGAGGATACATTTGTCTAATAATCATGGATTCAATAAGCTTTGCAATGATTGCGAGGGGTGTGAAGACTGTAAAAGTTTCTCCAAGTTTAGGGTTTCTAGTTGTCCCAATGTGCCAACTCAAGAAGAACCAGTACAATTTATCCCAGCTTATGGTTCAATATATAACGTAGCTGGAGGAAATCCTACTATTAATCCAAATGTTAATTTCGACACAGTCGGACCTTCCAGTGGAACAACACCAAGTACAATTGATGATTCTATTACTGTTAATAGTCAAGGGGTATATACTGTTACGTTTACAATTGAACTAAGAGCAAGTTCAGGAGGAATATCGAATAATATTATTTTTCGCCTCACTATAAATGGGACTCCTCTTGCAACAAAACAGATTGAATATCAAACCTTTGTAACTGCTGCTAATATTGAAGTAGATTTAGTATCAAGAACAGACCAATTAGCGTTAAACCAGGGTGATGTTATACGAGTTGCCATAGTAAGTTCAACGGGACTCATAACTTATGATAATGCTGCATTGGTAGTAACAAAAGTTGCATAGGTTAAACAAATACAATGAACTATGCGATATAGTGAATTACGTTAATAAACTGTGTAAATTGATATTATTAAGTTTTATCAAAAGTATACGAAATACGCTAATCAAATTTCCATTACAAAATAAACATGTTCACTGTACGTGTATGTTGGAAACAAGTGAAAGACCACTCAATATTTAACCCCAATCTTAATAAACTTGCAAGAATTTAAAAAGCCTTAAAAATCTACACAGCACTTAATTGGTTGTCATACTAATTACGAAACACTCGTTTACATGACGAGTGTTTTTTTGTGCGAAAACACAATACTGAGAGAGGTAAGTGAAAGTATATACTCTAATAATTTTCTAAGATTGCATGGTCATAGAAGACATTTAAGAGGAAATAATTATAGCCCCTGCCTTCTGCCAGTATTTCAAAAGGCAAGGAAAATGAAGAAATCAGTCGCTTGATGGAGGAATGTGGGATTGAATTTGTCTTTTCTTGCGCTTACCCGGGAAATTTTTTTATTTCCTAAACAAACATTTGAACATTTTGTTAAAGGGAGATAGGGGGGGACTGCCAAATGAAAGTACGACTCAAATTGATATCAAACTACTATAAGAAAAATAGCTACCTGTTAAGGCAGCCATTTATTATTCCGCAACATTGCCCATAGCAATAGAAATTCGATTCCAACTGTTAATTTGATTAATCAAGATAACCAAATCGACATAAGCCTTTTCATCAAAATGCTTGCGAACACGCTCATATAATTCATCAGGAACGCGTTTTTCTGGAATATGCGTAATATGTTCCGTTAATTCTAATGCTACTTTTTCAGCATCTGAATAAAAAGTACATTCTCTCCAAGCGCTAATGCAGTATAAGCGCTGTTCAGTCTCTCCCATTTTCTTCGCATCAGCAGTGTGCATGTTGATGCAATAGGCACAGCCATTAATTTGAGAAGCTCTAATTTTAATGAGTTCACGTAGTTTTCTATCAATACCACTTGTCTTCGTGTATTTTTCCATTTCCATCATTATCTTCATAGCATCTGGTGCAATTTCATAATAATTCATACGTTGTGTCATTGTGAATCCCTCCATTATTTATTAGCTAATTCAACGGATAATTGATCCGCTTGATAAAGTGCATTTTGCAAGACATCTTCTGTATTCAATAAGGCTGTTCCTTGGACACGAAGAATATTAACATCTTCTATTCCAAGAAAGGCAAACATTGATTTAAGGTATTTGTAAGAATACTCCACTTCGGTATACCAATCGCCATTTGTATAAATTGAACCACTTGCCTGAATGAGGATCATGCTCCTTCCATCATTTAATAAGCCCACAGAACCATTTTCCGTATATTTGAATGTTTCTCGCGCAATTAGAATGTTATCCATATAATCCTTTAGCTTTGAAGGAATATTAAAATTATGCAAAGGCATTACAATTAGATATTTATTGGCACTTTTAAATTGAACTAAAATTTCATTCATGCGTTCCAAAACTTCATTTTCTTCGTGTGTTAAAGGATCTCCATTTCGTGAATGTTCCCAGCCACTTAAAACAATTTTATCTATCATCGGAACAACGTCTTCATATAGATTAATTTGCTCAATTACTTCATCATCCTGTTTATTTTCTTTGTATGTCCCTAGAAAATGATCTAATACTTGAAGGCTCAAAGATGTCTTTGACTCCACTTCAGGGTGTGCATTTATCACAAGTAGTTTACGCATAAAAATCCTCCAGTTAAATAAAGTTGTTACTAATCGTCGATTAATTTAATCGTTGATTAACTTTGTCTACAATATACACTTTTCATTTTCGTTTGTCAAACTGATTCATTTATGTATAGCTAAAATGTGTTACTATCATGGTAAGCAAAATGTTTTAAGAGGGTGGAATAATGAAATATAGTGTGATGGTTGAATATGCCCTACACAGTCTTGTTTATTTAATTGATGTACCAAAAAATGAAAGTATAGGAATAAAGGATTTATCAGAATTTCAAGGATTATCGGAGACCTATCTTTCAAAAGTTTTAGGGAAATTGTCCAAGGAAGGCATTGTTAGCTCGGTATCTGGTGTAAAAGGGGGTTATCGACTCAATAGAAAACCTGAAGATATTACATTTTGGGATGTTGTGCGAGCTGTTGAAGGTGAAGATCCGATATTTCAGTGTAAGAATATTAAAGCGAATTTTGCTTATCAAAATAAAAAACCAAAGTGTGAGTCTTGTTCAAGTCAATCGAACTGTACGATCAATAGTGTCATGCTGGAAGCGGAAGAACACATGCGAAATTATTTAAGAAGCAAAACGATAGCGTGGTTAGAAGAAGAATTACTGCGGACTCTACCAAAGGAGCAAATAGAAGAAGCAAAAAAATTTTTTAAAAAAACAAATTGATAACTTGAATCGAATCATTTTGGATGTATGTAAATTCGGTTTACCTGAATGAAAATCTAAAGCGGGAATTTTATCCTGAAGGAATTAACCAAAATGGTGAAAAACAAAAAACCGGCAAGGATGCCGGCTGCGGATGTTGAATGAAAGCTATTTTGAATTATTTTCGTTAGCAAATTTACCAGAAGCAAATTTTTTGTTTGCTTCAGCTTGTTGAATTTGTTGTCTGATTTGGTTAACATCAGTTTCATTCCCAAATTCAACGTTTGTTGACTTCATTGCATTCATAGAACCAGAAGCCTGTTGCTTTTTAGCTTCAGCTTGTTGAATTTGTTGTCTGATTTGGTTAACATCAGTTTCATTCCCAAATTCAACGTTCGTTGACTTCATTGCGTTCATAGAACCAGAAGCCTGTTGCTTTTTAGCTTCAGCTTGTTGAATTTGTTGTCTGATTTGATTAACATCAGTCTCGTTCCCGAATTCAACATTCATTGAATTCATTGCGTTTGGAGCTGCATTAGGAATTTTTGAGTTGAAATTTTGGTTGTTGTTATTATTCGCCATTAAATATCACCTCCTGAAAAGTAGTGTGTGCAGAAGGTTTTTTACTATCCATACATTTTAGAAAAACCTAACCGATTTGGACTGGCACTACAGAGTGAGGAACTCTAGTATCAAATTTGCATAGTTTAAGAAATCTAGTTTTCCTAGTATAATTGTAGTTAGTTCGTTATTGTGTTTAGAGATTGGAGAAATGTATGAAAGATCGTAAACAAATCGTTATCGAATCAACATTACAATTATTTACTGAAAAAGGGTATCAGCATACATCGGTTCAGGATATTTTAGATAAGGCAAATATTTCGAAAGGTACATTTTATAATTATTTTTCATCTAAAAACGAATGCCTGAAAGCCGTATTAGAGCAAAATCGTCAAGAGCGAAATGTTTTAAAAGAGGAAATTTTAGTTGGTAAGAAAAAAGATGATGTAGACGTTTTAATTGAACAATTAATCGCCACATTAAAAATTAAAGAAAAATATAATTTAATGCCTTTATTTCGAGAAATCTCCTTTTTGCATGATGAAGAGCTGCAAGAAATTCTTGCGGAACATCGCTTTCATGAAATCACCTGGTTAAAAAACAGATTCTATGATATTTATGGAGAAGAAGGAAAGCACTATTATTATGAGTGTGCGGTCGTCTTTTTTGGCACCTTCCAATATTTATCTTTTTATTGGAATTTGGCTACTAATATGACGATAGATCTAAAAAAAGTGGTTACTCGGTCATTGAAATATGTAGAAAGTTTTCTGCCAGAAATGATTAAGAGTGGAGAAATTCTATTAGAGCCACAGGAAATGTTTTTATTAGAAAAGGATCTAGCCTATAAGTCCATTACTAGTAAAGAAATACAAGAGAAATTAGAGAAATTTTGTAAAAAAATCTCGACAATCGAACTTCCACAAAAATCACTCGAACTCTCTAGCTTACTTTTGGATGAAATGAAGAGAGAAACACCCCGCATGAGTGTTTTAGAGATCATGCTACAGCCATTTCGTGCTTCTTTCGCTGAAACGATTTATAAATATGAAGCTGAAGAAATAGCCAACCTTTTCTGGCTCTTTATGAAGATGAAAAACAGCAAGTCATAAATGAATGATTGAATAACTAGACCAGCTTTTTAGCATAAAGTTGGTTTTTTCTTTTGTATTCGCTGGCTATTAATACTAGTGAGGGCATTAAGTTTTTTCACTCTTTTGTCAGTGAATATAAAGCGGAAATAATAAAAGTATACATTTCCCACCAATTATACTTTGTTCTATAATTCCTACCCAATTCATGTTGAAACCGTATTAAGACACAACAAGTAAGCTCACCATAGACGACAATACATTCTCGGTTTAAGTGAATTACTAATTCAGGAAGTGTTGTAATAATTTTACAGATTGTGGAGGTGGAGAGGTGGTGAAGGAAATAAGAGAACTATGGATGATTACATTTAAAATATTTTTAGAATTAATAAGAATTATTATCCTTTTTTCCATTATTGGATGCGTGATGTGGGGAGGCGCTAGGCTTATTTATACCTCTTTTGGAATAAATGTTGATGGTTCATACGCTGGGTGGCTGGGGGGAATCGCCATATATAGTTTATTGTTTGTCCTCTATCGTAATAAACTGCAGTTTTCGGGATTTTATAATGGTCCATATCGCCAAAAATTATCCCCTACAACCACTACCATTTTTATTACGATTTCCGTTTTTTTATTAATACTGCCACTTTTTTGGCGTCCTCATTTTTAATATAGTTTCATTTGATACATAAAAAAGAATGAAAAGAGGGTTACTACTGTGAAAGAATGGAAGGATAGGGCAGAAGTATCTTTTGTCACGGATATTTCCCGATTCGATTACCTGAGACAGCAAATTCAAGAAGTGGCTGAAAAATTCAGTTTCAATCATCAGCAACTTGCGAAAATATTTGATTTACCAATGAATGAGCTGGATAGTTTATTGAATAACAAGGGCAGCATCACGACGGAGCAGCTAGATAAGATTGAACGAAAAATAGTTATGTTATGTGTTGGCTTTGAAGGCTTTGATGCAAGGGAAAGAGCCGCATTGCTTTTGAATGACCTCATTAAGGATTACATGTTTTCAACGGCTAGTGTCGCGAAAATGATTCATGTCGAGGAAAAGGACTTAATCGATTTTAGACAAGAGATATCGATCGATAAGAACGTAGAATTGAAAATTTGCGTGAATAGTATCATGCTTCATTTTGTATTACATGACTAATGACAAGCCATGGTATTTTGGACTAAATCATTCACGAAGGATGAATAAAAAATCTTCTCTTCTTCGCTGACATTCTTCATCACTTCCACGATTTCCTTCATACATAGTAATGATGAGAACCACACACATTAACCTCAAAAAGTATGGGGGTTCCAAAATGAAAAGTGCCAATAAAGTGTATGTGCTTTTATTTATCGTAGTTTTCTCATTTTCTTCAACCGTATATGCAGAAGAAAATAAGGAAGGTATTCTTGTGTACCATGTGAAATATGATTATGAAGCTATAAGTAAATTTTTGGGCATGACCGTGCAGGAATACGACCAAGAGTGGAGGAAAGGTCTTTCGATTGCAGAGATGGCGGAGAAAAAAGGAATTGCTAGAAGAGATGTAGAAGGCTATTTTTATCAATTTCATTATGAAGAAATGCAAAAATGGCGAAAAAAGGGTGTCATGTCGGAGAAACACTATTTCCATCTTGTGTACGGATTAGCCGATGAAATAGAGGAATTTATTGATCGTAATCCCAACCGATAACTTTTTCTAAACCCGAAAAGTTAATCTTTTAAAGTTAAAAGGCAGAAATGTTGTTTGCACAACATTTCTGCCTTCGTTCATTTATTTTTGTGTAATACGCTCGAAAAACTCCAGTGTTCTGTTCATATCCGTAACATGTTCATTGCATGTTTGACTATCTGCACAAATGTAATTACTGTGGTTGGTAAACGTGCCAACCACCTGTCCTTTAATGGACGTAGTAAATAAGCCTACATCTGAATGGCGATTACAGATAGCGCAAATGCCGCGAACCGTGTTATTGGCAAATATCCCTTTGATCCCTTTTAGCTGCCCATTTTGCTCAAGGACAACATACTTTCGATGTGTGCCAGCATCATCCCAAGCAAGATAACAAATTTGCTGAAAATCGAGTGCTTCTAGATTTGGTAGCTTGAGCTTCTTTTCTTTTTTAAATAAGGCTTTAAGCGTACTAGCGGTCACCGGCTTGAACGGGATGACATATGGTTTTAATTGCTCTAAAAATGCATCACCTTGTGCACGATCTGTGACAGCAAAAAGCTGGTCAATCAGCATTGTTTCTGCTGCTGATAATGCTAATTTTGTCGTTACCTCCGTATCAACAAGGCCACGTACTGCTAGGATAACGTTTTTATCCTTTGTTGTTGTCAGTGCATGTAAAATTTTATTTAATTGCTGTTCTAGTAAATGATAGTTGGCAACCGTTAAAAACGGCTGAATTGTTTGTTGTTCCATTTGAAATCTCTCCTGTTTATTAGGCTATTTGATTACTTTTTGGCCTAAAGAGATCATTCAATTTCTGTTAGTTTATAACTTAATCTTGACCTCTTTGACCTAAAGAAGTCGTTCTAGAGCATGCATTACAAGTGAATGCGATCATTTAGATCCCTCCTTTAAAGAAAACGTTGATTTATATGGGTTTTACATGAGGTTTTATAATAGGTTGAATTAAACAGGCGACCAATTTACATTAATTTGTTAAAAATTATAAGTGTCTATAGATATAGTAACATGTGATTGCCCTAATTGCTCTTGAATTGTTTTGAAATTACTCCCTTTACAATGGGATAAGATGCAAAGGTTCATGCAAATTTATTAGACGAAATTGTTTGTCTATAATCAACATTTCCATCTTCATTATATGTAGGACACAATTTATTTTTCTTTTGATAGGCTAATTTTTGTAATCTTGATGTATAAGAATTAGGATTGTTTAATTAATTTTAATGAACTAATTATATTTCTACCATAAAAAAGAATAAAGTAAATTAGTGTAACATTTATAAAGAAATAAAGTATATTAAAGTTAATTTGAGTAATGCCATTTTTAGTAAATAGAGCAATTGCGGATGATAACTCATTCTCACCGATGTAACTTATAAAGGGGAATGGGGCTCCAAATTTGTTAGAACCAAAAGATGCAAAGAAAATGGACATTAAGCTCATTATAATGCTAATCCATAACAATGCCTTTTTGTTTGTACCTTGCATTAAGTCATCTCCTTTTATATTTTAACTACCCAGTATTATAATATCGTAAAAAGTTGAATGTGGTAATATTTTGGTAATTTATAATAAAATATTATCCAGAATGTTTATTGTAATTTTTATACATAATGATATTATAACAGCTTATGAAAATTTGAAAATTGATAAAGCACTGTTTATTTTCTGAATTGTTGGAAAGGTAATAAATTGGTATAATGGACTGAATTGGTTAATGAAGGGGGATTTATGATGAAACAGATGACTGAACGTAAATTAATGAATGCTTGGAGAATTTATACATTGTAGGAGGCACTATGCTATTAAATAAAGAAGGTTTTGATTTATGGGCCGATGGATACGACCAAACGGTACAACACAGTGAGGAAAAGTATCAATACCCATTTGCAGGCTATAAAGCGATTTTAAATAAAATTTTCAATGAAGTGATGGCTGTTCCGGCTTCCACAGTTTTAGATATTGGCTTTGGAACAGGGATATTAACGGCGAAGCTTTATGAACAGGGGCATTCGATTTATGGCTTTGATTTTTCTGCGAACATGATTGCCATTGCCAAGGAAAAAATGCCAGAGGCTCACTTAATGGAGTGGGATTTAATGAATGGCTTGCCACAGGAGCTATTACAGCAGCCCTATGATGCGATTATTAGTACGTATGCGCTCCATCATTTTAAAGATGAGCAAAAGTCTTTGTATATCACACAATTATTACAGCACCTATCACCAACAGGGAAAATTTTAATTGGCGATGTAGCTTTCCAGACAAGAGAGCAGCTGGAGCAATGTCGTCAAGATAGCAAGGGATACTGGGACGAGGATGAATTTTACTTTGTCCATGAGGAGCTAAAGGTTGCCTTACAGGAAATTTGTGAGTTAACATTTTACCCACTATCGCATTGTGGTGGAGTCTTTGTGATTAGTCGGAAGAATATAAATGCTGATTAGTGACCCCTTATATGGGGAGTTCGAGATAGATGGTTTGTTAGAGGAATTGATTGTAAGTAAGCCAGTTCAACGCTTAAAGGAAATTCATCAGGCTGGGGCAGGCTTTCTAGTAAATAGCAAGTGGACTATTTCAAGATTTGAGCATTCTGTAGGTGTCATGCTGCTTATTAGACAGCTTGGCGGTTCATTGCAGGAGCAGGTGGCAGGCTTATTACATGATGTGTCCCATACCTCTTTTTCCCATGTGGTGGATGTGGTCCTTGAAAATGAGGCGGAAGATTACCATGAAGCGATATTCATGGATGTTATCAAACAGTCTTCAATACCTGCGATTCTTGAAAAATATGGCTACGAGGTAGAGAACATACTAGATACATCCAGATGGTCGTTACTTGAACAACCTGCTCCAGCATTGTGTGCGGATCGTATAGATTATACATTAAGAGATATGTATTTTTATGGAAATTTAGCCCTTGAAGATATCCAAAAATTTTTACAGGACTTATTCGTTTTTCAGGGGAAATTGTGTGTTAAAACGATTGAGCGTGCAGAATGGTTTGTAAAAATTTATTATCAGGAAGTGTTAGATTTTTTCTTGCACCCTTTAAATATCTATGCGACAAGTTCGTTAGCGAATGTATTAAAACTGTCGCTAGCAAAACAAATTCTAACGCTTGAAGATTTCCTAAAGACCGATCATGAGGTATTGCAGCAGATGAAGGCTTCACATGATCGAGACGTTCAAGCTCTTTTACAACAATTACATGAAAATGTAGAGGTAAGAGAAGAACAAGAGAATCATGACATTCATTTTCGCAATAAAGTGCGACTCATCGATCCAGCTATCTATCATCAACAGCGACTATGGAAGGCGAGCGAGGTATCTAACTATGTCAAAGCAATGAATGTCTCTGCTTTGGAAAGGTTTGAGCAGGGAGTTTATGTGAAAATAATCAATGAGGAGCTGTCATAGGACAGCTCCTTTCTTTAGGCAAACATGGATAAAATATATTTGCCAGAAAGCATAAATACGGCATAGACAGCGAGCGCACTCATAACGGAAATGCCTGGTTTAAACCAGCTTGTTAGGAGGAACGCGAGCACGGTAAATAACAGCATGCCAACCGCTCCAAATACTGTGTTTTGAAGAACAGCATGAAAGGTATCTTCTTTCATATTTTTCATTTGCATGCCCATATTAATGAGCGTCAATATCGGTAAGGCCGTAATAATACCTGATAAAAATAAATACTTAGATTGGCTAAGTAGTAGCGCGAGCACCATGATTGTGCCACCTACTAAAAAATAGAGAAAGTATAACATGGGATGCCCTCAATTAAATTCAGAATAGAGTAATAATACTGTAGAACGTAAGTGTTCACAAGTACCCATTGATACTATTTAGCAAGAAGCGCAGAAAGATAGATGTTTATGAAAAATAGATAGAATTTTTGAGAGGGGGTGAGTAGTAATGTCCATTCTATCCTTTATGCTTTTATATGTAGTAGGCATACCAATCTCTACGCTGCTGCATGAAATTGGGCATACATTGGGTGTTATAGTATGTTCAAAGGAACGAGTCCATGTTTATTTAGGTGCAAAACATCTTCCTGAAAACTTGCGTATAGGTCGTATACATTTCCATATTCGATGGGGATTGTTTGGCTTCTGTACCCCACAACAAGGGAGTAGCTTAACGCGCAAGCAGTCGCTAGGATTTATAGCGGGTGGTCCTATCATGACTTTAGCAGTATTACTTTTTGCCAGCTATCTAGCCCGTTATTTTGCTGCTCTTTTTTATTTGAATACTTTTCAATTTCTTGCAACAGCAGTCCCGCTAATTTATCCAAAATGGTATAAGCCTTATGCAGGTTTACCCTCAGATGGCTATTAGATGCTAAGCTTACTGAAGAAAAATATCTGAAAATAAAAACTTTAACGAGGTCGCTTTTAATATATCGTTGTATACGATATAATCGTTTTGAACGATATATTAAAGGAGTTATTACAATGATTAAAGATATAAATGATTATTTTACAACGATATTCTATCATCTACATACAACCCATGAAGATGTTATTTCCCATCAGAGTGTGCGTATTTTGCAAATGATACAAAAGGAAGAGGAAGTGACGGTGCGTGATATAGCAGGGTTACTAAATATTTCTCCTAATACGGCATCAGAGCATGTGAAAAAGCTAGAGCGTCATGGCTGGGTGATGAAGGAGCGTGCAAGTGACGACCAGCGTAAGGTCATGCTACATTTGACAGCAGAAGGGCTACAAGTGTTGAAGAAAAACTCGGAGCTAGATGATGATAAGCTACAGCATGCACTTAATCAGCTAACTGAGCAGGAACAGCAAGCCATTCTACAGGCGTTTCGACGTCTAAGTGAGGTGGCAAAATAATGTATACATTTTTTAAAATTTTGAGTTCAGCAGCCATCATTGGCGTTGTGACGGAGGTTGCACGACGGTTCCCTACCTATGGAGGCATTATTGCTGCGTTGCCCTTGGTGAGTATTTTAAGCATTATTTGGCTGACAGTGCAAAGTGAGTCGAGTGAGCATATTCAACGCTTTACGGTAGGCGTTATCGTTGGCTTGCCCGCAACGATGTGCATGCTATTTGTGATTTACATGGCGATGAAATCCTCTGTACATATTGTACTAGCTATTGGACTTGGTGTGCTATCCTGGGCTGTATTTTTAGGCATACAAAAAGCGATTGCAGGGGTTTTTCATATTTCCATTTAAGAAGGAGTTTATAAAATGACGATTATTGCCATACATCAACTACCAAAACAAACTGTAAGCGAATTTTTTCAGGAACATTGGGGTACGACAGAGATGGTCATTTCCAGTGGCATTTATGATTGTAGTGAATTAGCGGGCTTTGCTTTTATGAATGAGCAACAAATGATGATCGGTTTAATCACCTATATCATGCGGGAAGAGGACTGTGAAATCATTTCGTTAGATAGTACGGTTGAGGGGAAAGGTATTGGTTCTGCTCTTGTGAAAGCAGTAGAACAAGCAGCAATGGAGCAGGGCTGTACAAGCATATCACTTATTACAACAAACGATAATTTGCATGCATTGAAATTCTATCAAAAACGAGGCTATTGTTTAATAGAAATACTGCGTAATGCAGTGGAAAAAGCAAGAGCCTATAAGCCTTCTATCCCACTCATTGGTAATGATGGTATTCCAATACGAGATGAAATACGTTTACAAAAACAACTTGACTGTCAATAAGTCAGGTTGTTTTTGTTATACTAGTTGGGAGGAAAGAGAGGGAAAGTATGAAAAAAATACTATTTATTTTAGTACTGAGTGTGCTAGTGGTCGGGGCAATCTTTATGATTTATCTCAAGAGCAATCCACCACTTGTTATTCAAAGCTATAGCAGCAAACAAGGCAATGAAGCAATCAAAATCATCGCACTTGAAAATACAGGGCTGCGTGAAATTAAGCTAAAGCAAATACTGGTGAATGATCAGCGTCCTGATAACGCGAAGCTTATAATAAGTAAGTCAGAACCTTTTGAGGCGGAAACAAAGCTAGAGGGAAATGATCAACTATCTTTTCATAAATTAGCACAGCGAACGATCGTACCTCAAAGATACATAAATCAACAAGCTATTGGCGAGCAGCCACAGCATTATGCAGTACAAGTTCTAGCATCTAACAACCAGAAAGTAACGATACACTATGAATACTTAAAAATACCTTTTACGCTTACAGTTGAGCTTCAAGCCAACAAATAATCACTTTTTGTCTTATCCTTTATGCCTGTGTCAATTTCTAAGATTGTTTGGTGAAAAGCTCCTATCTCTCCTAGAACATGGTAATATTGTATTAACAGCAATTGTGATACTAGGAGGGACCTAATGGCATTTATCATCTTGGGTATAGTACTATTTATCTGTGTTATCACTGTGGCATTAGTGTTTATGAAAAAGCTTTTTAAAAATGATATTATGCTTGAAGTGACAGCCACTTGTGAAGGAAAAAATGAAGACAATCAAGCGATTATGAAGATATATTTTAGGTATTCCATTGGACGTCTTGCCAGAAGAAAACGAGAAATGATAGGCAGTATTGAATGGTCTGAAGGGTGGATGCCTGTCAGCTATAATTTAAAAGAACATGGCGTGTATGATGAAGAACGACTTCTGTATGCAACGAATGAGCAAACGTATTCCACCTTTGAAATCAATGCGACGAATGCGCTTGATGAGCAAGGACGTGGAGAGGGCTACGTGGTCCTTGTATTGGAAAAGCCAAATACCTCTCATATGTCCCGAGCGGGTGTTATTCTCGCTGTGACAGCCAATATGGTTACATATCAATTATCAGACTCGACTAGCTGGCCCAATGATATGCTAGCGAACTAGCTATCCAATGTATTGGATAGCTTTTTTGGTATTTACAAGTAAAAATAGGCTGTTTATGGAACCAATTGCGGAAAATAACGTATAGAAAGAAGAAGGACTTGCAGGAGGAAGGAGGATATAGATGTCCGAACAACATAGCAAATACAATGATTCAAGGCTTGTCACAATAGATGAGCAAATATGTGCACTTTTGCAGCAACGAAAAGAGCAAGCTGCTCTTACTCCAGGCTTGCCTTCGGATGATACCATTTCGAAATGGGCACAGCAATATGGTTTCGATGATACTTTTTTAGCATTGTTCTTCCAATTGATTAAATCAGAAAAATACTATACTTCAAAGGTAGAACCTTCAGGCTTCCGTCACTATATCCCTGTATTGAAAACGGTAGCAAAGGGAGAGCGTTTGTATACGGTTTCTTATGTTCGTCAATATGACAATGCAAGTGTGGTGCAATTATTAATCGATTGGGATGAGCAGCAAGAACCTCAGCTAACGATTCAGCAAAAATTAGAACGAAAACATTTTGGTCTATACATTGATGCGTCCTATGAATGCCGAAGTAAAGGTACAGGTGGCTCAAATGGACATGAAAGCAGTACGTATGTGGTGACACCACCCTTGCCAGATGATTTAAGGGGACTTCATTTTGTTTTTACAGAATACGAGGATGCCTTTGAAGAAAAGCCGACAGGGTGGGCTATCACCATACAAGGTTAGGGGGATATTTAATGAAAAAATGGATGTTTCCACTTACCCTCATCATCCTATTGACAGCTTGTCAAAGTCCCAAGCAGGAGATACATTATATCGCCAAAAGTGAGCATTGGAAAGCCATCTATCATAGTAATGGTGAGGTGGGCTTACGCTTATTTTATCTGGGAGATGATGATGATTTGGGGCCTTTAGAAATTACAATTGAGGGGACAAAAGAATCCCAAAATTTAAGTGATGTTCAGTTAAATAAAGATGGCTATTATTCCTTCACAAAAAAAGAAAGTGAGAAAATCTTTAAACGAGAAACAAAGCCAATGATCCATGTAGAATGGCAATCTGAAGATGAGACCTTAGAAGTGAAAAATCATTAGGAGATAATAATAAAATGCGAATTGAACAGCGCGAAGATATAGTGATTATTGATGGGCTAGAAATCATCGGTACGATTCAAAAAAATCAACAATGCCCGAGTTGTCAAAATTCCATCATCTATGATGACACGTTTGATAGTTATTTTTGTGCGATGTGTAATGAGTGGCAAGAGGAGGCATGTGATGACCCGCATTGTCACTATTGTGTTCAACGTCCAGAACGCCCATTGCAAGTCCGTCGCTAAATTTTTTTCTTTTTTAGTGTTTGACAAAGAATTCACTATTCGTTATAGTAATTAACAATTTCATACAAAATGAAATGGGCAATGATAAGGACAAGAGATGCGATTAACCATTTATAGAGAGGGGGGCCTTGGCTGCAAGCTTCCTAATGTCGTACTCCCATCTTACTACCTTGGAGCCGTGCTTGGAAACTTGCACCGTTTTTTGCGGCGTTACAGCAAAATCAATGAGCCACTAGCTTATAAACTAGTGGGAATTTGGGTGGAACCACGGGTAATCAACACATACTCGTCCCTTCTTAGGGGCGGATATGTGTTTTTTTTATCTACACAATTATGCCAAGGTGTAATTGATTTTATTACTAAAAGGAGTAGAGAAACATGTCAAATCAACGTATTCACATTCAATTTCCAGATGGTCAACAACAAGCATTTACTAAAGGTGTGACACTAACCGATATTGCACAAGCGATTCGTCCAGAGCTTCGTAAAAAGGCAGTCGCAGGGAGTGTTAACGGAACCATCATTGATTTGACGCGCCCGATTATGGAAGATGCACAAATTACATTGTACGATGCAAGCTCAAAGGAAGGGATCGAGGTCATTCGCCATTCTACGGCCCATTTATTAGCTCAGGCAATTAAACGACTTTATCCACATGCACAATTTGGAGTAGGACCAGTCATTGAAAATGGCTTTTATTATGATATAGATATTGCTGATACACTGACACCGAGTGATTTACAGCAAATTGAAAAGAAAATGAAACAAATTGTACAGGAAAATATCCCGATTCATAGACGCGAGGTTTCACGTGAAGAAGCAAAGCAATTATTCGCCCATGATGCGTTAAAGCTAGAGCTGTTGGAGGCAATTCCTGCAGATGAGCTAGTTACGATTTATGAGCAGGGAGATTTTTATGATTTATGTCGTGGGCCACATGTCCCGTCTACAGGCAAATTACAGCATTTTAAATTAATGCATGTGTCAGGCGCTTACTGGCGAGGCGATAGCAAGAATCAAATGCTTCAGCGTATTTATGGCGTTGCCTTTGCTACAAAAGAGGAACTGCGCGATCATTTTATCTTCTTGGAGGAAGCAGAAAAGCGAAATCATCGCAAGCTAGGTAAAGAGCTATCGTTATTTATGTTTTCAGAGGAAGCACCTGGCATGCCCTTCTATTTAGCCAATGGTCAAATTTTACGCAATGAACTGGAATCGTATTTGCGACATTTACAAGCAAAATATGACTATAGGGAAGTACGAACACCGCTGATGATGAACCAACGCTTATGGGAGCAGTCAGGTCACTGGGATCATTATAAGGACAATATGTATTTCACACAGGTGGATGACCAAAGCTTTGCCTTAAAGCCGATGAACTGTCCTGGGCATATGCTGATTTTCAAAAATGCCTTACATTCCTATCGGGATTTACCTATACGTATGGCAGAATTTGGGCAAGTGCACCGACATGAATTTAGTGGCGCCTTGAATGGTCTGTTACGTGTACGAACTTTTTGTCAGGATGATGCCCATATTTTTGCAACACCACAGCAAATTGAGGATGAAATTGCACTGGCCTTAAAGATTATAGATGAAGTGTACAGCGTCTTTGGATTTGCGTATACGATTGAATTATCGACACGACCAGATGATTATATGGGTGATTTGGCACTGTGGGATCAAGCAGAAGCAGCACTTGAAAATGTCCTAAACAATTTAGGTATTGCCTATACAATTAATGCAGGGGACGGGGCTTTCTATGGACCGAAAATTGACATCCATATTAAAGATGCGATTCAGCGCAGTCATCAATGTGCAACGGTTCAACTTGATTTCCAGCTACCAGAGAAATTTGATTTAACGTATATTAATGAGCACAATGAAAGGGTGAGACCTGTTGTCATCCATCGTGCAGTGTTTGGCTCAATTGATCGCTTCTTAGGTATTTTAATCGAGCATTTTGGCGGAGCATTTCCAACTTGGCTGGCACCACAGCAAGTCCAAGTGATTGGGGTAGCAGAGGCACATCAAGGCTATGCCAAGAAAGTTGTTGAAGCTTTACAACAGGCAGAAATCCGTGTGCAATTAGATGACCGTCAAGAAAAGCTCGGCAAAAAGATACGAGAAGCCCAATTGCAAAAAATACCATATATTGTGGTTATCGGTGATCGTGAGGTTGCCAACCGAACTGTAGCTGTTCGCAGACATGGTCAGCAAAATTCCCCTGATAAGTCACTACAGCAATTAATAGAAGAAGTCACAGCAGCCATTCAACAAAAAAGTTTAGCTTAATTCAAGTAAAGAAAGCTTGCGATGAATGTTTGTCATTCATCGCAAGCTTTTTAATTGTTAAGAAATTTTTACTTCTATTTTTTTGAAATGACTACTAGAATCTACATGGTGTGCATACAATGAATTAAAGGTGCTTGGAACTTTCTTGAAAAAGCGAATGTCCCAGTATTACTTCTTGTGTTTCAGCGTCGATGACAAGAAATTTGCGATAGGATTCATCGGTATTGTGCTGAAAGGATGCTAAAAAATAAACTTGTCGATTGGGATGAATAAAAGTATGTTGAGAGAGGTCTATTGTTTCCTGTTTACCATCTGTTTGTAAATAAAAACGTTTTGTCGCATTTGCTACATCTTTAAAAGCCATCTTTTGACGAATATTCAATGAAGCATTGGTATATTCCTCATAAATCGCACGATTAAGCTGCTGATAAAATGTGTCCTCATCACGAAACGATTGAAATTGGTTGTTTGGGTATTGATATAGTGTATTTATTTCAGTTGGTGTGCAAAGTGTGGGTGATGTATGGTCTACTGAATGTTGAGGTGGCAATAATATTTTGGAAACAACCATAAAAGTTAAGATGAATACGTGCATCATTCAACCTCCAAATGTTTTCTTATCAAAAACATCGCCTACTTTTTCATTCTCTATACATTCTGAGAAATGGCTAGGTGAATGCATGTATCATCCCCGATAAAACCAGCCAATAAAACATGGCCTGGCTTTATCATATCTATACTTTCTTCTATTATATGCCTCGTTATGATTAGGAAGCTTGTGCTTGTTTTAAATATCTATTAAGTAAGACATCCAATTCTTGACTGTAATCTACTACAATAGGGTGGGTGAAACCAAGATCCTTTGCTTTTTTATACATAATTCTTCGTTTGATCTCAATTTCCGCCTTCAAGAATTGTTTAAGTAATAAGTTAACCAAGATATTTTCCTCCTAATTTTTTATCCATATTCTTGAAATAAATTTTTATGACCTCGATTCAACTTTTTCATTGTATATCACTTATATTAAAAAAAATGTCACATTGTGTATCGTTTCTTAAATTCGTAATTTAGTCATAGATAAGGTACTTCATCCTATTTAGCTCGATTGAAAATTTTTATGTATTATAGATAAATAATACTGTGAATTTCCCTTTTTATATAATTTAATACATGACTTAAAACCCTATTCATGTGCTGGATAGGGTTATTCACGTTCTTTGTTTTAGAAAATATTAAGGGGAAAATAGAGAAGTCTTAAGTCTTTTATACTAAGAAAAAAGTTGTGATTAGAGATTGAATTTTCCGATAATTAAGCATGGAATTCATATCTTGTCACATTTTAGCAAATTCCCTTTTTTGTTGTTTAGAAATGGGGACATTTCATTGTCTATGGTGAAATGTTGAGAATTTTTGAAATTAATGGAATAATGGGTGAGAGAAGAGGTGATGAAGCGGATTGATTGTTGGAATAAAGAGAGGCCTTTCAAGCTTTCTTAAACGCAGGTGAAATTCGTCCTTTACAAGCCATGATGCATTCCTCACAAAAGAATTGTTTGAGCGAATTCACTTACGTATTTCATTATAGATTTTTTGATCGAATAGTGATTAATGAATCGAGCACCCCTGATTTACAGGTCGTTCAACTGAAAATTTCCGTTGGGAGTCAGCGCTATATCAAAACATATGCCCTGCAATTTGGAAGGTTCATTTAGCTAAAGATCAAAGAGGAGAAACAGATGACTGAAATTTATTTTGTTAGACACGCACATGCTCATTATTCAGAGGATGAATATCATCGTCCACTATCTGCTCAGGGACAAAGGGATGCAGAGTGTGTCACAAATCTTTTGAAGCATCATCGAATCGACGCAGTTTATGCTAGTCCTTATCGTAGAGCCATTCAAACAGTGGAGGGGATTGCACAGGCGCGTCATTTACCCATCCAAACGATAGATGCTTTAAAAGAAAGACAACTTGCTACTGGGAAGCTGGAGGATTTTCATGCAGCAGTTCAACGGGTGTGGCAGGAGCCAAGCTTTGCATGGGCAGGTGGGGAGTCCAATCAACAGGCAATGGCTCGCGCTATTCCAAGTTTGCGAAACATCCTTCTCACGCATCCACAGGAGTCTGTCGTTATCGGTACACATGGCAATATCATGGCATTGATGATGCAATATTTTGATGCCCAGTACGATTATGCATTTTGGCAAACGTTAAGTATGCCAGATATCTATCGATTAGCCTTTCAAGGTCTATCCTTACAGGAAGTAACACGCGTGTGGCAAGAGGACTGAACAAAAAAAGAGATACTACAGCAATCATAGTATCTCTCTTGTGCTATTCTATTAATTCCTCTCCCAATCGGAGCGTAAGAGGCCAAATAAAACTACGTCATGGAATGTACCGAAGCGGAAAATTTCTTGGCGTAAAATGCCTTCTTTTGTGAAGCCACATTTTTCATAGGAGCGAATAGCTGCTGGGTTAAAGCTAAAAACCTGAAGCTTGATTTTCTGAACAGCTATATATTGGAAGATAAAATCAATAAGCGTTTTCATTGCATCCGTGCCATAGCCCTTGCCGTGCCACTCTTTCCCAATTGAAATGCCCACTGAGCAAGTGCTATTTTGCCAATTCACTGCATAAACGCCACAGGAGCCTATTAACTGTTGTGACGCTTTTTCATAGATACCGAAAAAGTATTCCTCCTTCTTTCCGCTGATACTGTTAAAGAAAGCGGTGTGATCCTCTACAGTTTGTGGAAAGGGAATCTCATCATTAGCAAGTAGCAAAGAGGTGATTTCGCTTTCGATTGCTATAAAAGCCTCTAGGTCAGCAGTAGTCATTTGTTGTAAAGTGATCGATTGACCTGTTAAAAATGTTTTTAAATAATGTTCCATTATTGTATTCTCCCTTATATAAGGGCTGCAAGTAGCGTTACAACCCTACGATTGTTGGTAATATTTTCACGTCTACTGCATCTTTCACACTCATAAACCCACCCCTTTTTTGTGCATACTTCCATAGTAGCATGAGGGACTAAGAGAATGGAAGAAATTATGTTAAAATATGTCATAGTTAAAGAGAGAGAGGGATTAAGATGCGCACAACATATTTTGCGAATTTATTACAATACTTACCACAAGAAGAGCAGCAACAATTACAACAGGCTTTTGGTGCTTCAGAGACACAAATTCAGGCCTTGTTAGAAGTATTTCCGAACTGCCCACAAGCTTTGGTGGAGCTATTACAGGATGTCAATGGTACATATTATTGTCAGCATGGGCAAGAAACGATCTGTGTTTTAGTCCTAGGCTCTGATTTAGGGGATTATCCGTATTATTTAAAATCGGTGGAGCAAATCGTGAAAGATTATCATGATAAACGTGAAACAATTTATGAGCGCTATCAGGAATTTTTAGCGTATGTGGAAGTAGATGAAAAGATTAATATGCATGTCCCGTTAAATGAACGGCTCTGCTTTGCTGATTGTATGAATAATGGGGGCACATCAAGCCTATATATTGATTTTACGCCAAATGAAGCGGGACAAGTTGGCCAGGTGGTTCGTTATGTCCATGATCCTGATAGCTTTGAGGTGATTGCAGCTTCGTTTGAGGATTATTTACAGCAACTTATAGAGGGAGACTATGAATTCACCGCTATTTACGAGGAGGAATTCGAGTGACTATGCAGCTCATGTTCTATGAGGACAAAGCAAAAAATTTAGTAGAACAATATACCCTAACAGAAGAGCAGCTACGCTATACAAAGTCTCCAAAAGAAAGCATTGCACTTGCTAAGCAGGATAATAGTCGACATGCCATTTTAGCAATGGACGGTAACAAGCTAGTCACGTTCTTTGTCTTACATGAAAAAGAGGGGGTGACGCCTTACTCCTCTAATGAACAGGCGCTATTAATCCGTTCCTTTTCCACTGATTTTTATGAGCAGGGCAAAGGCTATGCCAAGACAGCACTTCAATTATTGCCTGACTTTGTTCGCAAGCATTTCCCATACATCAATGAGCTGGTGCTTGGGGTCAATGTACCAAATAGAGCTGCTCAAGAACTTTATAAGCGATGTGGCTTTGTCGATGAAGGCAGACAGGCAATGGGACTTCGAGATGAGCTAAAGGTGATGAGCTATTATATGAAGGAGGTTGAAAATTGAGCCATCATATAATTGAAGCAAGAATGGAGCATTTACAAGCACTTTGTACAATGGATCAAGAAGTAATTGGAGATTCATCCAGAGCGGAAGAAATTCAGCAAGCTATCAAAGAGAAACGCTGTTTGCTATACCAATCCGCCGATACCATTGGGGGGTTTTTGCTATTTAGCAATGACTTTTTTGGCTATAGCTTTATTTCCTTAGTCATTGTCAAGCCGTCCGAGCGAAGAAAGGGGATCGCATCGGCCTTAATGACCGCTTATATCCAAATGGCTAAAACAGCAAAGGTTTTCTCCTCTACAAATCAGTCCAATAGGCGTATGCACCAGCTTTTTCATAACCTAGGCTTTGTCAAAAGCGGTTTTATCGACAACTTGGATGAGGGAGACCCGGAAATTATTTATATGAAACAAGCCTCACCACAAACATAGGGTGAGGCTTTCGTTTATTTTTTTGCTTTGATGAATAAAAAGGATGGCCTGCGTAGTTCCTTTTCAATAGAAGGAAGTTGTTGAATGGCTGCTGTGCTTGGAATTGGTTCTACGATTTTATCAATGGTTAACCCATGGGTAATCAATGTATTGACCAGTGTCGCTATAGTGCGATGATATTTGACAACACCATCCACCAACCATGTTTGCTCACGCAAGCCTTCTTCCTGGTAATGATCCACAGCATAGTGTAAACGTTGATGATTGTCATCATATACCCAATTATCATCCGTTGTATGACGAGCTGTAGCAATAGGATGCTCCACAGAGAAGATAAATACACCGTTAGGACGTAGCATGTGAGCAATTTGACCAATGACCGCATCGAAATCTTTGACATAATGAAGAGATAGGGAGCTGGTTATACAATCAAAGCTAGCCGAAGGAGCTTCATAATCCTCTATTGCCTGTAGCCGATAGTCAATTTGTGGGTGGGCATGCTCCTGTTTAGCGACGGACAGCATATTGCTCGAAACATCTAATGCGGTTACGTGCTTGGCTTGATGGTCGATACAATACTTGGCGAAATCCCCCATACCACAGCCAATATCGAGTACCTGTAAATTTGTCAACGGTGGAAGTAAAGCCTTCATCGTGGGCTGCTCCAAAAGACGGTTATAATTAGATGCTTTTTGTCTCAATGTCTTGTATTGATGAAAAAATATCGGATTATCATAAATATTTTGTTTCATTAAAAGCCTCCAGTTTATGAAACATAACGTTATGTTATTTGTGCGCATCATTATTGTCCCATGTAGATAGAAAAAGAAATAGACTTTTATTACAATTTTTTGTAAGATGTAGATAGAGGCATACCATTTTTTGATACAGTCATCTTCCATTTAATGGGATATTTTATCGTTCCCTCTACATAATGATTGATCCTACCAAGCACATCCCCATTTCCATGTCATAAAAATGTAACAATTTGAAAAAATAAAAATATTTAAAGGGAAAACATGGCACTTCTTACACGCTATAACGTTCTTACTATTTGGAAGCATATTCCGAAAAAGAGACGTTGGAGGGATTCTATTGAATCAAGAAAGTTTATTATCCATTAGTAGCAATGCCTTATTTATTGCCTTTATTCTACTACTCATTGCTATTGTGCCATTAGGGCTAGCAGTCAAATCAAAGAGAAAAACATTCGGTAAGCTAGGACTATTGCTCACTTATATAGCCTTTGCCCTACAGCTCGTGTACTTTGTTGTCAGATGGATGGCGGTTGACCATGCACCTGTCAGTAATATGTATGAATTTATGACGTTCTTTGGCATCATGCTTACAGGAAGTTACTTAATTATCCATTTCTTATATAAGCAAATCGTGGTTGGCTTATTCACGATTCCTGTATCCTTAATCATCCTTGGTTATGGAAGCGTTTTCGCGAAGGAAGTATCGCCGCTTGTTCCATCATTACAAAGTCACTGGTTAACAATTCATGTCATGACTGTGGCCTTTTCTAGTGCCATTTTATCTGTATCCTTTGCTACAGGTTTAATTTACTTATTAAGAACGCTGGATGTTTCCAAAAAAACTATCAGTACATACGGTCTTGAGTTTGTGTTGTATTGTTTGGTGGTTGTCATTGGCTTTATTGGCGTATCGACGTTTTTCAGCCTTGCCACAGAAGAGGTGCAGGTACAATTCGATAATGCACAGGGACAGCAAGAAAAAGCCACTTACTCCATGATGCCCCTGATTGTCAGTAAAGGAGCCGTCACCGAGAAGGGTGAAGCAATCGGTGGTGTCGAAATCACAAATAAAATAGATGCCAAGAAATTAAACTCGATTGTCTGGGCATTTATCGTGGGTACTATTTTATATGGTGTCATTCGATTCATCACAAGAAAATCAGTGAGTGCCTTATTAAAGCCATGGACAAGCCGCGTACAGCCACAATTAATGGATGAGATTTCCTATCGCGCAGTTGTTATCGGCTTCCCATTATTTGCATTAGGTGGCCTGCTATTCGCCATGATTTGGGCGCAAATTGCCTGGAGTCGCTATTGGGGCTGGGACCCGAAAGAGGTGTGGGCATTAATTACCTTTTTATTCTACGCAGCCTTCCTCCATTTTCGCTTATCCAAAGGCTGGGAAGGAGAAAAAACAGCCTGGTTGGCCATCATCGGCTTCGGCATTATTGTGTTCAACCAAGTATTTGTCAATCTAGTCATTGCCGGCTTACATTCTTATGCCTAGTTAGAGGTAGGGGGTCTTGACTCCTAAGTAATCCTGACTGAGTGAGGAGGAGCCCGAAGTCTAAAGTGAGGAGAGAGCGCTCAAACTAGTCAGAGAACCTCTTAGCTTTGGCCATCCTATTCTTCTTATTAAAATATTCAACCGAAAAAAGCATTACGAAATGCATGTAGCACTTCGTAATGCTTTTTATTAATTATTTTTTGCGAAGTAGTCTAGCGTTGCTTGACCTAAAACGTTGGCGGCAATTCGTAATGAGCGCTCGTCGATATCGAATTTTGGATGATGGTGTGGATAGACTTCCTCCCAATCAGGGTTTTTCGCCCCTGTGAAGAAAAACGCACCGGGGATTTCCTCTAAGAAATAGGCAAAGTCCTCACCGCCCATATTGGGATCAACTATTTCAACAGTCTCAACATCTGCAATTTTCTCTGCGGACGCCATTATATGCTCAGTCTCTGCATCATGGTTCACAACAGGCGGATAGCCTCGCACATATTCATACTCGTAATCGGCTTTTGTTAAATAACAAGTTGCCTTTAAAAGCTCTTCGATTTCATGCTCTAACAAACTACGCTCCTCCTCGTGGAAAGTGCGCACCGTACCCTTCATGTACACTTGATCAGCAATGACGTTGAATGGATTTAATGCCTCAATATGGCCAATTGATACTACTGCTGGACGTAATGGGTTGATGCGACGTGCCACAAGCTGCTGTAAATTTGTAATAAACTGAGCTGCAAGGACAATGGAGTCCTTGGTGTCACTTGGGTTTGAACCATGGCCGCCCTTGCCTTTTATCGTTATATAAATACCATCTGCTGCAGCCATTAATGGTCCTTTAGCTGTTTGCACTTTGCCAAGATCAGTGGGTGCCCATAAATGTGTCCCAAAAATAACATCTACACCTTCTAAGCAGCCATCTCTAATCATCGAAATAGCTCCACCTGGCGCAAGCTCCTCAGCATGCTGATGAATAAAGACGATTGTTCCTTCTAAATCATCCTTCATTTGATTAAACGCCTTCGCTAAGATTAAGAGGGAAGCTGTGTGTCCATCATGGCCACAAGCATGCATACGCCCTTTAATTTTCGATTGGAAAGGTAAGCCGGTTTCTTCCGTAATGGCTAAAGCATCAAAGTCTGCTCGTAACGCTACTGTTTTCCCTGGTTTTCCACCAACTAGCTTTGCCACAACTCCATTGCCACCTACACCTTCACGAACCTCATGACCTAATGCACGATGAAAGGCAGCAATGGTTTTTGGCGTTTCAACTTCCTCAAAGGAAAGCTCAGGATTTTCATGGAAATGACGACGAAGCTGTATTGTCTCTTCTTCATAATGTTTTAATAAATCTGCTAACTGTTGTTGTAATGTTGTCATTCTCTAACACTCCTTATTTTAAGTAAATATAATCTCCAGGGCCAAGCGGTAAACCTAGTAGGAACCAAATGGCGAAGAGGATAATCCAACCGATTGCGAAAAACACCGAGAACGGTAATAAAGAAGAGATAAGCGTACCTATACCGATATTTTTATCATAGCGCTTTGCAAAAGATAGTAAAATTGCGAAATACGGTAACATAGGGGTAATTGGATTTGTAATCGAATCCCCTACACGATAGGCCATCTGCGTAACCGCTGGGGAATAGCCTAAATATAAGAACATTGGTACGAAAATTGGTGCAAGTAAAGCCCATTTTGCAGAAGCACTGGCGATTAATAGGTTGACAAAGGCACATATTAAAACAAAACCTATCATCATTGGTAAACCTGTAAAATTCAATGCTTGTAAAAGCTCTGCACCTTTAATGGCTAAAATAGAACCAATATTGCT
The DNA here is from genome assembly GCF_001043675.1 of Lysinibacillus sp. LK3. Taxonomy (NCBI): domain Bacteria; kingdom Bacillati; phylum Bacillota; class Bacilli; order Caryophanales; family Bacillaceae; genus Lysinibacillus; species Lysinibacillus sp. LK3. Next base: position 13,014 of record NZ_LDUJ01000023.1, on the reverse strand, counting down.
CCAGTTGAAAAAGGCAATCATTTGTGAAGCGGCAAATGCTAATACAATAAATGGTGCCATATCTGCAATGGATTTAAAAATTTTCTCTGCAACTTCCTTATCGTTTTTAACCTCCTTCGCTGCTATCCCATAGGCAAGCCCAGGTAATAGGAAGAAGAATAACATGATAGGTACAATGCCTGCCATGAAAGGTGAGTTTAAAAAGCCACCTGTGGCGGGATCTCGTAAAAGACCGTTCGAAGGTATGACTGTAAAAGCAATGACTAAAATATAAACTAGCGTTACGATTCCAGCCCACTTTAATCCTCTCTTCTCTAAAGCTGTCAATGGCTCTAGCTTTTCAATTTCACCGTGAAACGAACCAAAGCGAGGCTCTGTAAACTTCTTTGCAACCCATGTACCAATAATGACTAATAAAAACGTCGAAGCAATTAAGAAATAGTAGTTCATCGTTGCACGACCAGTGTACGCGGGGTCTGCTATTTGTGCTGCTGATTCTGTAATCCCTAATAATAATACATCTAGAGAGCTAATTAATATGTTCGCACTGAAGCCTCCAGCTACAGCTGCATATGTAATAATTAAGCCTGCTAATGGATTTCGACCAATACTCATAAAAATCATGGCTGCAATTGGTGGTAAAATGATAAATGCCGCGTCAGCCGCTAAGTTACCAACTAAACCTGTAAAAATGATAAAAGGTACAATTAATTTTGTAGGTGCTGACATCACAATTTTCTTCATGACAGCTGAAATTAAGCCTGTTTGCTCAGCTAAACCAATACCAATCATGGTCACGATTACTAGCCCTAATGGAGCGAAACCTGTAAATGTTGAAACCATCTGCGTTAAAATTAAGATAAGTCCTTCTTGACTTAGCAAATTTTTTACTTGAATGACATCTTCGGTCCCAGGTTGAACTGCTGAAATACCGAGCATGGATAAAACCCATGATAAAACTAGTACTATACCTGCTAGAATAATAAATAACGTGATAGGGTCTGGTAGCTTATTACCTGCACGCTCGATTTTATCTAACATATTGTCAATCCAAGATTTTTTCTTAATTGTTTGTGAATTCCCTTGCATAAATTTCATCTCCTTTTATACTTTATTAGACTTAACCTTTAAAAATCCAATGTCTCTATTTTAAGACATCGAAAATCTATGTCCTTTATACAAAGAAACCATATTTTCTGACTATTTTCAATATTTATTTTTTATTAAGGAGCTATATGTATGTATAAAATTAATGTTTTTACCGCTAAACGCTCACTTTCATGGGTTCAACAGCTTGAAAAAATTAAACCCTCTTTTTGTGAATTTCATTACTATGCTTATACTGATTTTGAACATTTGAATGAGCTTTTAGAAAAGTATTTGGAAGGGGGAGATGGAGCGCTTTTTAGCGGACAAATTCCATATTTTTATGCTCAAACGCATTTTCAAGAAGCAACGGTACCCATGCATTATTTTGATATTTCAGAGCGTGATTTTTACCGTACCGTTACGGAGCTTTTTTATGAGAAAAAGATTGCTATGAATCGCATTGCCATCGACTTTTGCTATGAGGAAAACGGCTATTTGGGCATTCATGAATGGTCGATAGGAAAAAAACCTTATCTTTTTAGCCAAACGATGAGCGAGTACGCAAGTAGCGATATTGTCGATAAAGCTGCTGAATGGCATCTACAATTGCATAAGGAAAACAAAGTTGATTTGAGCTTTACCCGCATTGCAGAAATACGTGAGCGCTTAGCTGATCAAAATATACCATTTATCGCTTTTTACCCGTCTCAATATGCCATGCAATTAACATTAGATCATTTTCTCAATCAACTGCGAATTCGACAGCTTAACCAAAATAAAGTAGTGGTAGTGCATATTTTAATTCCGATAGATAAATCGAATATAGAAGACCTAGAATATCGGCAAATTGCCTTATATAAAACTATATTAGATTTCAAACAACTGTATGCTAGCTCATTTATCGTACATCGTGAGGCATCGTTTATTGCAATTATCACGACGTATAAGCAATTTTTAAGTACAACGAATCGTTATTCACATTGTCATTTAGTTGATTTTTTAAATGAGAAGCTATCGTTTCCTGTCAGAATAGGGTGGGGAATTGGTGACTCACTAATTGAAAGTCAGGAGTTTGCTAAAAAAGCCGCAACCCTCTGCTCTTCAAAGGAAACACAGGGATACATTATTGAAAATTCACGAGAAATTGGGCCTTTACTATATGGAACGATGCTACAGTTTGACGATGAAAAACAACAGCATCTAAAAAATTTAAGTACGACATATGATATTCCCTTATTACAATTACAAAAAATAGAAGCGATGCTGGAAAAACTAACGACAACGATCGTCAGTGGAGAACTGCTCAGTACACATCTTGGCATTACGGTACGCTCTGCAAACCGTATTTTAAAGCAGCTCCATGAGAAAAATTTAGCACACGAATTACCAAGCAACACGTCCACCACGCGTGGACGCCCAAAAAAGTATTATCAAATTCATTTATATTAGTCAGGATGGAATGGTTCATACGGTGGGGCTACCTGTGCAAGTTGATAGGATGAATAAATCCTGACACAGGAAAAAGAGACATCCATTTACGAATGTCTCTTTTTATATGCACGTCTATGTTAAGTGAAGATTATAGTTTCACTACATTCGTTGCTTGAGGTCCACGGCTGCCTTCTTCTACGCCGAATTCAACTTTTTGGCCCTCTTCTAAAGTTTTGAAGCCATCAGATTGGATAGCTGAGAAATGTACGAATACATCATTGCCACCTTCAACTGCGATGAAGCCAAAACCTTTTTCTGCGTTAAACCATTTTACTGTACCTTGTGTCATGTAAACACCCTCCCAAAAAAATTCAACAATCAATTGCTTCTATCACATATAAAAAACGTATTCAAAAGCTCGTATTACTTTTGAATACGTGTTTTTAATCATAGCAATGAAGTAATGTAATTATTACCCTTATTATAGTACAGAATTGTTTGTATATCCAGTAAATTCCGTTTTTAGTAAGGAAAAATTTACATTTGTAATCTAATAGTAAAGAAACGCTATTTCCTCATTATTTAATCCATGCTTTTTCCTTCGCAACAATGACAGCCTCTGCCCGCGATTCTACATTCAGCTTGACGAATAGCTTCGATAAATAGTTCTCCACCGTGCGCTGGGTGACACCAATTGCAGAGGCGATGGCTTTATTTGTACAGCCTTGGGCAACGAGCTGTAGTATTTCCTGTTCCTTATCGCTCAGTAGAACCTCCTGCTGCACATTCGGCAGGTTGGTGCGTTGCTGAACAAAGTCTAAGAAATCGGCTGCTAGTAAAATCTCACCTCTTATGGCTGCTTGAATGGTTTGGATCACTTGCTCCTTTGTCGCTAGCTTTGATAATAGACCGTCAATTTTTTTCTCAATCAATAGCTCATAATAATCGGAAAGTTCGTAGCCTGTGTAAAGAATAATCAATGCATCTGCTTGTTTTTTCTTAATCATCTCTGATAGTTGAATGCCGTTGATTGGCTTCATATTGATATCAATGAGAAACAACTGAAAGGTAGCTGTATCCATTCTTGATAAAACGGCTGCGCAATCCTGTTCTGTTTCGATTTGAACATTGGCTAAATCCTGCAACAATGTTTTCGTACCATCTAAAACGACAGGATGGTCATCTATAATAAGTATGTTCATCATATGAATCCCCGTCCTCTTGTATTTGTATATAAATATGCATGCCCTCGTTAAGGCTCGATTGAATGGTAATGTCACCATTAAAAGCACGGACACGTTCGCGAATGCCATTAATGCCCATTGATGCAGAGGACTGTATTAAATCGTCAATGTCGCAGCCTATACCATTATCATCGTATCGAAGGATAAAGCCTTGAGGGATTGCTTGTAATTGAAGCGAAACCTCTGTTGCTTCAGCATGCTTGATTGCATTATTTAACAGCTCCTGAACAAGACGATAGACTACGAGATGCAGGGTGACATCCTGAAATTCTACACGATCAATTTGGGCGCTTAATAAAAAATCAGCCCTTATTTTTACCTTTTGAATGAGTTTTTTTAATGCCATTTGTAAACCAAAGGTATCCAATAGTGGGGGACTTAAGTTCTCGCAATATTCTCGTAAGTCCTTCGTTGCATTCAATAGCTGCTCGCGTATAGCTAGCACGGTCTCCTTCTGAATAGTAGGGGAGCCAGCTAGGACATCAAGTTCTCTGGCTAAATGAAGCTGCTCCTGCAAAATGGTATCATGTAATTCCTGTGCTAAAATACTCTTTTCCTTCTCAATAATATTCCATAGCAATTTATCGAGCCAAGGAAGCGGTGTATCACTGGTATTTTTTATATGCTGAATTTCACGCACTAAATCCTCAATTTGCTGTAAGTTATTGATAAACATGGACACATACAGTGCAAGCAATTCTAACCAAAGCAGCTCTTCCTTTTGCAGAGCATGGCGTATTTCTAACATAATCTTTTCCTCACCAGCATCATGTAACAGTAATTGCGGATAGTAGCTTACATGCTGTGGAGAATCGTCTGTTATTGTCCGGATATGAAACGCTGTGGTTCCAAGCTTCTCGGTGATTTCATATTTAAAACGATCCAATAATTCTTGTTGGTTTTTTGCTTTGCCCATACGCTGAACGGCTGCATATAAATTATGTACATAATTTCCAGTAGAAGAGAAGATAATTTTTCGATACTTAAAATCAATGCGTTCTTTTATATAAAAGCTTGCAATGATCACCATAAAGACAAGTAAAAAAATACTTGTGACATGGACGATGGATAGCTCCCCCATGAATAACAGGGCAATCCCTGCTGTCAACAGAAGCGCACTGAAAAAGGCTAGCGTTGAATAATAGCGTAATCGTGATAATTGGTATTCAATATCGAATAATCGTTCGTTCACCTGAATGAACAGAAAAGAGAACGGAATAAATAATAAAAACAATGCGGCGATTTCAGCGTGTAATATCGGCTTATGTCCTAATATTTCAGGTGTAACGAAGAATAATAAAAAGGGTAAAAACGGCACGATAAAGGCAAGCGCAATTAAACGAATTTTGGCCAATTTAGTACGTAAATAACTCGTTACTAAAATAAAAATTGCATAGACTACCAGGACAGCAAATAAACTTAGGTTCAATATAGGTGTGAACTCACGTAATGATGGCTCAACTTCCTCCATTAGATAAAAGCCAGGGATGAACAGTATTAATAAGTACAGCCATTTGCTGTGAGGGTAGGTCCACTTAATTTGTAGGTATTTGAAAAAGTGTTGTAAAAAGTGAATAAAGAGAACCATGCATAAAATAATACAGCTACTAATGACAAACATCCCAATCATATTTCCTCTAGCTGATGCGCCAGTACTGATATAGGCGGTCGAACAAGTTAATAAAAATAGGATCAATAAAAACGTTGAAAGATTATTTTGATTGCGTCGCCAAACATAAAGTGCGACACCAAAAGCTAGGAAAAAATAAAAGATAGGGAACAAAATTTGCAAATATAATTCTTCTGGCATGTCTCGATGTTTGACAGCAATGGTTTGAATACTCTTATCAGCCTTTTGGATCGTTAATGCATTGGCGCTTCTAACGATCATTTGCTGTTGAACGTAGCGATTCTCCATGGCTGGCTGCCCATCGATAGCCACAATAATATCCCCTTTTTCAATATTTTTTTGCTCTGCCCATAGAGGGTAATAGCTATCCACAAAAACAGGCTGACCTTTTGTCGTATCGAGAGTGAGACTCACAAAGGGTGTTTTGATGGTAATACCTAACACATAAATACCGAGTATTAAGTATGTAAGAAAAATACAATAAGTACATTTTTTCATTGTTAAACCTCTAATTTGCTTATGATCATAATCTCCTATATATTATCGCTAATTATTGATAAATTTGGAATACCGAAATAACGAGTTTCGGAAAACCACTATTGTTTTTTCGGAATAACGAAATAGTGTTTTCGGACATGGCTATGATAGGGTAAATTTAATCATTAGTGACGAATAGGGGGACTTCTGCGTGAAAAAAGGCATTTTAACACTTTTACTTTTTTTTCTCATCGCTATGATCACCATTCCATTGACCACGAAGGCCAAAACGGTGAATCAGGATAAAGTCGAGGTAGAAATTGGTCTCATAGGTAGTGATCATCATTTTGTCTATAAGATTCCGAAGCATTTACATAAGGATATGCCCTATACAGAAATGAAAAATGGCATTCAAGCTTCCTTAGCTAATCATTGGAAAATTGGTGAGACTCGTTATGAGGCCAATAAATCCGATGTTGCCTATACCTTTTATATTCAGGATTTATTTCAAGAAAAGCAGGATGGTCAGCTAAAAGTAGCCATTCCCTATCGTCATCTAGTAGGGATGTTTGGCGAGCAAGATCCTATTCAATTGCGTATTTTAGCAAGTAAATTATCCAAGTGGACTGTCAATACAAAGGATTGGACAGCGCTTGGCTTTATGGAGCCCTTTACTTTTTTAAGTGAACGTGAATATGTCTATGAGGGGGCAGTCCAAGAGTTATTAAACCAAAGAGTGGGCCATTTTGATGGCACCATTCAAAAAAGTCAGTTGCTTTTATACAGTGTCATTTATTTTTGCTTTATGGCTATCCAACTGCTTGCTTGTCTTATTTTATCCAGACGGTTAAAAAGGAAAATCATTAAAAACCCAGACAATATGCATCAGTTCCGTAAACTCAATTACCTGTATCAATTGGTGCCGATTTTGATCATTGTCGCACAAATCGTGTTCCTTGTATTATCGGGTCTGATTACAGCATTTGGATTATACTTTAGTCCTGGCATTGATTTATTAGTGATTGTTGGACCTGTTTTATTAAATATCATCCTGCTGCCCACTTTTTTTGTCACAACAGAGAGTGAAATTTCAAGGGAGCTCAACAATAATTCGTTGTGAAATGGTATAATGATCAACAGCAAACTTGAAGGAGCTGTTGAAGAAAAATGACGCATCCAGAATTCGCGTACTTAAATTTACTACAACATATATTAGAAAATGGCACAAAGAAAGAGGACCGAACGGGGACAGGTACATACAGTGTCTTTGGGTATCAAATGCGTTTTGATTTAAGCAAAGGTTTTCCTCTTCTAACGACAAAGCGTGTGCCCTTTAAGCTTGTAGCAAGTGAATTATTATGGTTCATTAAAGGGGATACCAATATCCGTTACCTATTGCAGCATAATAACCACATCTGGGATGAATGGGCATTTAAAAAATGGGTGGAATCTAATGAGTATAAAGGTCCTGATATGACAGATTTTGGTCGACGCTGTTTAGTAGACGAGTCATTTAACGCATTGTATCAAAAAGAACTTGCCTCATTTTGTGAACGTGTCTTAACAGACGATGACTTTGCACAGCAATATGGAGATCTCGGAAATGTCTATGGCAAACAATGGCGCCATTGGACAACCTCTGATGGCGATAGCCTTGATCAGCTACAGGATGTCATTCATCAGATTAAGCATCAACCTGATTCACGCCGTATCATTGTCAATGCATGGAATCCTGAGGATGTCATTAATGCGGGCGCAAAGGGCAGTAAAGCTGCATTACCACCGTGCCATGTGATGTTCCAATTTTATGTAGCAAATGGTAAATTAAGCTGCCAGTTAATGCAAAGAAGCCTTGATACATTATTAGGCTGTCCATTCAATATTGCGTCTTACGCCTTATTAACACATTTGATCGCACATGAGTGTGGCCTAGAGGTTGGCGAATTTATTCATAGCATTGGGGATGCACATATTTATGCAAACCATGTGGAGCAAGTGAAAGAACAGCTATCACGTGAGCCAAGAAACCTACCAACATTGCACATCAATCCAAATAAAGCATCCATCTTTGATATAGAGCTTGAGGATTTATCGATTGAAGGATATGATCCACATCCTGCGATTAAAGCACCAATTGCCGTATAATGCTAACAGCAGCCATTTTGGTTGCTGTTTTTTTCAAACAAAGATCTAGGTCTAACTATTTGTTTTACGTAATAGGCAAGTAGTTGGATGACTGGATGAAAAGAATTTGATTATAGTTATTATGGTATAATTAGCATTATTTGGTATAATGGGAATAGTCCATTATATTGTAGGGGTGATAGTTGTGAAAAATACAATGGTACTTCTAGTAGATGAATATGATCGACAGCAAAGCGAGCCAGAACAAAGCATGGGTTCTGTGCAACATGCATATTCTTGTAACAAGATCGAATTGTCGCAGCAACAAATTCAAGAAATGATGCAAATCATCGAAGAGATTCGTTTGAAAGGTTATAAAGATACACTATAAATGTAAGCGCCTCCTAAGCTATAATGGCTATGGAGGTGTTTTTTTATGAACGTTATTTTTATCGATTCTTATTCTGGGGAAGAGCTGCTACATATGGTGTCACAAGATGTAGCAGGCATTTTGGCAGCAGCGCAAGGAGAAAGTGTGACATTTCCTGTAGGTCACTTTAAATATGAATTTCATAATTTAGATTTTTATGAGGACAACGGTCAAATACGACAGGAATTAGTCATTTACGTAAAAAAAATATAAGCGATACATTAGCAACAGCATAACGGGGAACAATATATACAGGTGACAGGGCTTGACTTTTTTGTACACCTGTAACTATAATAGTTACAACAGGTGGTGATACATATGGTGAACAGTCGATTTTCGGTGGCGATCCATATTCTTTCGCTCATTGCTACAACCTCTGATAAAAGTCTCCTTACGTCCGATTTTATAGCTGGTAGTGTGAATACCAATCCAGTAGTCGTAAGAAGAATGATTGGTGTGCTAAAAAAAGCTGGCTTACTTTCTTCTCATTCTGGCATGGCTGGCTATGAGCTATTAGTAGAGCCAAAGGATTTAACACTGCTAGCGATTTATCAGGCAATTGATGGGCCAGAGCAGTTATTTGCCATTCATGATGAGCCCAATCCAGCGTGTGCAGTAGGTCAAAAAATCAAGCATACATTAGAGGGTGTCTATACATCTGTGTGGCTGGCAATGGAAGAGCAATTACAAGCACAGACGCTACAGGATGTGCTAGATCAGCTTCGTACTTAGACGGAGATGGTCTTCTTGTATCTAACCTGTAACTAAAATGGTTACAACTAAACCTTAGGAGGAATAAATCATGAAAATTGCCGTAATTGGTGCAACAGGAAAAGCTGGACAAAAAATAGTAGAGGAAGCGGTACAACGTGGTCATGAGGTCACAGCCATCGTTCGTTCAGCAGCAAAAGTGACAGCTGCTATTCCAGTAATTGAAAAAGATGTGTTTGATGTGACGCAAGATGATGTAAAAGGCTTCGATGTCGTTGTCAATGCATTCGGTGCTCCAGCTGGACAAGAAGATTTACATGTCAAAGCGGGTCGTCATTTGATCTCGATTTTCCAAGGTATTCCTACAAAATTAGTGGTTGTAGGGGGAGCGGGCAGCCTATTTGTGGACCCAGAGAAAAAAGTGCGTGTGATGGATACACCAGATTTCCCAGCCATGTATTTAGCAACAGCGCAAAATCAAGGACAAAACCTACAGGATTTACAACAATCATCCATTACTTGGACATTTATTAGTCCATCTGCATTTTTCGATCCAGAAGGACCACGTACAGGTCACTATACCGCAGGAGTCGACCACTTATTAGTAAATGACGCGGGGGAAAGCTATGTCAGCTACGCCGATTACGCAGTGGCTGTCGTCGATGAATTAGAAAACCCACAGCACGTTAATAGCCGTTTCACAGTAACGTCAAATAAATAATAAAATGCAACCGAGCGTAGGAAATGCGCTCGGTTTTTTGTGATTTTTTTGCTTTTTTGAAGGATTTTTTTCGTTTACAGAAAAATGACTGTTTACAATACGACTTTTATTAGCTACTATCAAGTGTGAGTATTACATAAAAGGAGACGACAATAATGTCAACACAACGAATAGAAAAAGATTTTTTAGGTGAGCGCGTATTACCAGCAGAGGCGTATTACGGAATTCAAACACTACGTGCTACGGAAAACTTCCCAATTACAGGCTACACAATTCACTCATCACTTATTAAAGCAATGGGGATTGTGAAGAAGGCAGCTGCATTAAGTAATATGGAAGTACACCTATTATCAAAAGAAATTGGTGAGGCAATTGTCGAAGCAGCGCAAGAAGTGATTGATGGCAAATGGGATGCTGAATTTATTGTAGACCCAATTCAAGGTGGTGCAGGTACATCCATCAATATGAATGCCAATGAGGTCATCGCTAACCGTGCCCTAGAAATTTTAGGGAAAGAAAAAGGTGACTATCACACAGTAAGCCCAAACAGTCATGTCAATATGTCACAATCAACAAATGATGCTTTCCCAACAGCTATTCATATCGCTGTGTTAAATTTAATAGATGAATTATTAGTAACGATGGATTATATGCAATCCGTTTTCCATCAAAAAGCAGAGCAATTTGCTCATGTCATTAAAATGGGACGTACGCATTTACAGGATGCCGTGCCAATCCGCTTAGGACAAGAGTTTGAAGCTTATTGCCGCGTGATCAACCGTGACATCGTACGCATTCGTCAAACTCGCCCGAATTTATATGATGTGAACATGGGTGCAACGGCTGTCGGAACAGGCTTAAATGCCTTCCCAGACTACATTAAATCTGTTGATGAGCATCTTGCTGAAATTTCTGGTTTACCATTAAAAGGTGCAACACATTTAGTGGATGCAACACAAAATACAGATGCCTACACAGAAGTATCAGGCGCTTTAAAAATCTGTATGATTAATATGTCTAAAATTGCTAATGACTTGCGTTTAATGGCTTCTGGTCCTCGCGCAGGCTTAGGAGAAATCCTGTTACCAGCTCGTCAACCAGGTTCTTCAATTATGCCAGGTAAAGTTAACCCAGTTATGCCTGAGGTGCTGAATCAAGTAGCCTTCCAAGTAATTGGGAATGACCATACAATTTCTCTAGCATCGGAAGCTGGTCAATTAGAATTAAACGTAATGGAGCCTGTATTAGTGTTCAACCTAATCCAATCGATTAGCATTATGAATAATGTATTCCGTGCGTTTACAGAAAACTGCTTAAAAGATATTGAAGCAAATGAAGAGCGCATGAAAGAATATGTAGAAAAAAGTGTAGGCGTGCTAACCGCAGTTAACCCTCACATCGGTTATGAAGTAGCTGCTCGTCTAGCACGTGAAGCTATTTTAACAGGTCGTTCAATTCGTGAGCTTTGCATTGAAGAAGGCGTCCTAACAAAAGAACAATTAGACTTAATTTTAGATCCATATGAAATGACACACCCAGGTATTGCGGGTTCAAGTATCATGAAATTAAAATAAAACAGGCAGTAATGGACTGTAGACATGCCCTAAAAGGCTGTCTATAGTCTTTTTTTGTAGACCTTTTCTCATATAAAATAGAGCGTATCCTTATGTATTTTAGGATTATTCAACTATAATAATGGTATGGAAGACATATTTTAGTTGGGGGAATTTGTAATGAGTTTACGAAAAAAGAGTTTACTTGGCTTTTCCGTTTTAAATGTTTTAATGATCGTTATTTTATTTATCGATTTAGCCAATGTAACGACATTAGATTGGTTTTCTACCGTGTTAACGATTGTAGGAATTGCTATTACACTATCTTACACAGTGTATGTCCACTACAAAGTGATACAGCCTATCAAACAAATCACAGAGGCTGCACAAGGAATTACGGCAGGTCAATTAGATACCGTTGTCATTGAGGTTCGTGATAATGGTGAAATTTCTCAACTAGCACAATCCTTTTTAGAGATGCAGGAACAATTACGAACAATGACACAAAAAATTGCGCACAGCTCTACAGATTTATCGGCAAGCATCGAGGAATTATCTGCGAGTACGAATGAAATTACACTTGCTGTGGAAGAAGTAGATCAACAAATGGAGAAGACGTCAGAGGGCTTGAAGCAAGCAGCACAATCGGCTAATGATAGTGCTAAATCTATGCAAGAAACCGTTGATGGCATTGAGCGAATTACAGTAGCCACACAAGATGTGTTTGTGCATGCGAAAGATGCTAGCGAGATAGCAGGAAATGGTGCAAATATTTTACATGTGGCAAAAGAGCAAATGCAATTTATTTCCTCTTCAACAGAAAAAACAAGTGGATTGATGCAGCAATTATCCCTTAAAATGTCAGATATTAAATCAATGACAGATATGATTACTACCATTACAGATCAAACAAATCTACTAGCATTAAATGCGGCCATAGAAGCAGCACGCGCTGGGGAGCATGGTAAAGGCTTCGCCGTTGTAGCTGAAGAAGTGCGTCAATTAGCAGAACAATCAAAGCACTCTGCTACGCAAATTGTGGATTTAGTTGTAGGAATAGAAAGTGATACAAAACAAGTAGCCTCATCAGTAGAAGATGATTTGAAAAATGTTCAACAAGGAGTGTATGTCATTGACGAAGCGACAAAATCATTTGGCACAATTTCACAGCATGTTAGTCAGATGACAAGTCAGCTGGAGGATATTTCGACGACAGCTGAGCAGCTTTCAAGTAGCGCCAATGAAGTGGCATCCACTGTGACAACCATCGCAGCTGGCATGGGCAAGCTATCGAATTATACAGAAGCTGTTTTACATTCAATGGATGAGCAAACAGCCTCAATGCAAGCAGTTAATCATGTCACACAGGATTTAAGTGTCCAAGCGGATAACTTACAAAAGTTAACAAATCAATTTCATGTCTAGGTAAAAAATTGATATTTTCAAGATTTTTTAGCCCTGAAATAACTATCACATATTAATAATTTTATAAGTTTTTTAGTATAATTTTTATCTTCCTGTCACATATTCGAGAAGAGGCTTTTTTACAGACGACCAATTTTCTGTAAAATATGCCTCTTTTTTTATTATTTATTTAGTAAACT